>CAMVMU010000041.1 GCA_947168655.1 uncultured Oscillospiraceae bacterium | reverse complement strand
TCGTCGAAGATCTGAGACATGCCAACTTTCTTGCCGATGATTGCTTTCATGTATGATCCTCCTTAAAGGTTATTGGTCGGCATAGATTCAATCCGCATTGGGGTCGGACCGCTTGCTCTGCCGACGTAACCCGTCCGCCTCACGCAAGTCAGCGGACAATGGGCAGCAAGCAATTTTAAAATGTGTGCCGCTTGCGTCAGGCGGCGGGGACTCGGTTTGAGATCGCTGTATTTAAATAAGGTAGGTTACAGCTTGATCTCGATCTCCACACCGGCGGGCAGGTCCAGAGCCATCAGGGCCTCGACGGTCTTGGGAGTGGACTTGGTGATGTCGATCAGGCGCTTGTGAGTGCGGCGCTCGAACTGCTCACGGCTGTCCTTGTACTTGTGAGTCGCACGCAGGATGGTGACGATCTCCTTCTTGGTGGGCAGAGGGATGGGGCCGGACACGGTGGCGCCGGTGCGCTTGGCGGTCTCGACGATCTTCTCTGCGCTCTGGTCGATGACCTGGTGGTCATAGGCCTTCAGACGAATGCGAATCATTTCCTTTGCCATTTTGGTTTGCTCCTCCATTGTTTCGTACGGTTTTTTCTTTGACCTACTGCCGTACGGCGAGAGTTTTTCTTATCCGCCGTTCCGTGCGTATCATTCCGGCTCATAAGAAACACCGGCACAATCCGGCCGGTGTCCTTCTGGCACGGCGATCTACGCCGGCGCACAGAATCCTCTCAGCCGCCCGATTATCGGACATACTCCCCGGAAGTTACCTCCTTGCGGAGCAATCTCCCGGTTCATCGCATTTGTAAACGCCTCCGGGTGTTCTACGTTCCCTTCGCGCGCGTACCTGCATATAATAAAGGAAATTCCCCTTGTTGTCAAGGGGAATTTCTCTTATTTTTCTAAATTTTTTCAGAAAATTTTGTGGGGATGCACAAACTTAGCTTTGCAGACTTTGCGCCGCACACGGCGCAAACTATTTCAATCATTTTTTGCCGCGGCGTGTACGTGGCAAAAAATACCTCTCGGCATTCTGAGTGTGCGACCAACGGAAGTGCGCGAAGAATGCCGCAATCCCCTCGTTTGAAATGGCACCGCCATTTCAAACGAAATCAATACGCCACACCCCAATAGATATCCGTCGTACACTCCTTGCCGCACACGGGGCACTTGCCCACGGTGCCGGACTGCTTGAGCGGCATGCAGCGGCTGGAGACGCCGGCCTTCTCCTTCATGGCCAGCTCGCACTCCAGGGAGCCGCACCACTTGGTGCGGGCGAAGCCGCCCTTGCCCTCGGCCATGGCCTTGACCTCCTCCCAGGAGGTCATGTCGAAGCAGTTCTCCTCCAGGTTCTTCTCCGCCATGGCGTACAGGTTGTCGTGGACCTGCTGCAGCAGATCCGCCACGGCGGTCTCCAGGTCGGCCAGAGCCACGAAGGTCTTCTCGCCGGTGTCGCGGCGGGCGATGCAGCACTGCGCCTTCTCCATGTCCTTGGGGCCGATTTCCACACGCAGAGGCACGCCCTTCATCTCGTACTGGGCGAACTTCCAGCCGGCGGACTGATCGCTGTCATCCATGCTGACGCGGAGGCCGGCGGCAGTGAGACGGTCCTTCAGGGCGGCGGCGGCGTCCAGAACGCCGGGCTTGTGCTGGGCGATGGGGATCACCACCACCTGGATGGGGGCGATGGCGGGAGGCAGCACCAGGCCGTTGTTGTCGGAGTGGGTCATAATGAGTCCGCCGATCAGGCGCGTGGACGCGCCCCAGCTGGTCTGGAACGGATACTGCAGGGTGTTGTCCCGGCCGGTGAAGGTCACGTCGTAGGCCCGGGAGAACTTGTCGCCGAAGTAGTGGCTGGTGCCGGACTGGAGGGCCTTGTGGTCCTTCATCATGCACTCAATGGTGTAGGTAGCCTCGGCGCCGGCGAATTTCTCCTTGTCGGTCTTGCGGCCCTTCACCACCGGCATGGCCAGGGCGTCGCGGCAGAAGTCGGCGTAGGTATTGAGCTGCTGTTCCGTCTCGGCAATGGCCTCCTCGGCGGTCTCGTGGATGGTGTGGCCCTCCTGCCACCAGAACTCGCGGCTGCGCAGGAAGGGACGGGTGGTCTTCTCCCAGCGGATGACGGAGCACCACTGGTTATACAGCAGGGGCAGCTGACGCCAGCTGTGCAGCACCTGGGAAAAATGATCGCAGAACATGGTCTCGGAGGTGGGGCGGAATGCCAGACGCTCCTCCAGCTTCTCGCTGCCGCCGTGGGTGACCCAGGCCACCTCAGGGGCGAAGCCCTGCACCAGCTCACCCTCCTTCTTCAGCAGGCTCTCGGGGATCAGCACAGGCATGGCCACGTTCTGGTGACCGGTGGCCTTAAACATGCCGTCCATGATGCGCTGGATGTTCTCCCAAATGGCATAGCCATAGGGACGCAGGATCATAAAGCCCTTGACGCTGGAATAGTCCACCAGCTCCGCCTTCAGGCAGATATCCGTATACCACTTGGTGAAATCCTCCTCCATGGGAGTGATGGCGTCCACTTTTCTCTGATCTTTGGCCATAACGTTCAACCTCAGTTCTATATACTATAATAATGTAGGAAAGCACGAAGTTTCTGACAGATGGATATTGTATCCACCTGGACGTTCCTTGTCAAGAGGGACGTTCCTCCCCCACGGGGTAGACGATGTCCCGTGCCACGGGGCGGTAGAACAGCTTCTCCGCCTCGGCGAAATCCCTGGTCTGGCCCATGAGCCACATGAGCTTGCAGACCGCCGCCTCGGTGGTCATATCATAGGCCTCCAGCACCCGGAGGGTGCTCTTCAGATGGCCGCCCACGTGGTAGACCGTCAGGTCGCTGCCCTCGTTGGGCACCTGTGTGGTCATGACGATGAGCTTGCCCCGCTCCACGCCGGAGCGGATCACGTCGTAAAAGCCGTCGTATTCCGGCAGACCGCCCACGCCGAAGCTCTCGATCACCAGACCGTCGCACTTGTCCACCAGGAAGCTCAGCACCTCCCGGCTTGTGCCGGGGATCAGCTTCAGCAGGCCTACGCCGGTGTCCAGCTTGTCGTAAAAGATGGGCTTGTCCCCCACCGGGCAGGTCATGTACTGCAAAAGCCGCTCGTCCTGGATCAGCGCAAGATCGGGGTGGTTGACACTGGAGAAGGCGGAAAAGCTCTTGGAATACGTCTTGCGGGCGCGGGTGCCCAGGATCACCTTGCCGTTGAACACGATCTGGACGCCGCCGCCGCCACGGCAGGCGTAGAGAAAGGCGTCGGTGAGATTCCGCTTGGAGTCGGTGCCGTCAAACCAGATGGGCTTCTGTGCGCCGGTGAGCACAATGGGCTTGGGGCTGTTCTGCACGAGATAGCTCAGCGCAGCGGCGGTGTAGGCCATGGTGTCGGTGCCGTGGCTGATGACGAAACCATCGTATTTTTCGTAGTTCTCCCGAATGGTGCGGGCCATGCCCAGCCAGTGCTCCGGGCGGAGATTGGTGCTGTCCAGGGCGTAGAGCTGGATGCAGTCCACGTGGCACAGCTGCCCGATCCGGGGCACGGCGGACAAAAGCTGTTCCGTGTTCAGTTCCGGTGCCAGCCCCTCGGGCGTCACGTCAGAGGCGATGGTGCCGCCGGTGCCGATCATCAGTATCTTTTTCATAGGCCCTCCTCACATCTCCCGGTTGTCCATGGCGGCCAGGCCGAAGCGCACCGCCTGTTCGATCTTGTTTCGCTCCGCCTCATCGGCAGCAGCGTCGTATTTCTTTCGCAGCTCCTGCAGAAAAAGGCCCCGCAGGGAGTCCTCCCCGCATTTGGCCCAGAGGTCCTGCTTCATCCGGGTCTGATCCCGCAGCTCCAGAGCGTAGAACCGGTCCCCCAGCTCCCGCTGCAGCCAGTCCACCCGGATGGGCTCCTCCGTCTCCCCGGTGAGGTTGACGCGGTAGATATCCCGCTCCGTATCCCGTGGCAGAGCGGCGGAGATGGCCGCCAGCGGCTGGCTGTCCGTTACGTCCACGTTCAGAATCTCATAGCGCCGCGTCCCCATGGGCACAAACCGCAGATCGGCCCGTCCGGCTGCAACCGTGCCGCACAGAACGCCCTTCTCCCCCAGCTCGTCAAAGCCGCGGCCCTCGATACAGCCGCTGTAGGCCCAGGCGGTTTTACCCGCTGTATGTACCCCGGAGAAGGTGTGCTGATGGCCCAGAGCCACGTAGTCCACACCGGTGGCAGCCAGCTGCTCCTCCGTCAATGGACGGTAGCGGCTGTCCCGTCCGCCCACGTCGCCGTGGAGCACCAGCAGATGAGTCCACCCGTCGTCCGGAGCGGTGAAGCCGTCCAGTACGGCGTCGTCCTCCACAGAGGGAGCGGTAAAACCCGCGCCCCACACACTGCAATGATATGCAGGCAGATCCACCCGCTCCAAACAGTCCTCCCGGAACACATGGACGTTGTCCGGCCACAGGATGCGGTCGTAGGCACTGCCGGAGGCACAATAATCGTGGTTGCCAGGGGCGATAAACACCTGTCCGTCAAAGCGGCTCAGAGCCAGAGCCAGGTCCTCGCCGGTCTGGCTGAAAAACTCGTCAGAGTCGAAGAGATCGCCGGAGAGCAGCATCACCTGAACTCCCTGTTCGTTGGCGTATTCCACCATCTGGCGCACCAGCTCCCGGCTCTCCTGCCGGCGCGCTCTCGCCTGTTCCTCCCCCAGAGCCCCGTAGGCGCTGTCCAGGTGGAAGTCCGCCGCGTGCAGGATCTTGACCATATCGCTTCCTCCCGTCATCGAATGTCCACACGCTCCACGGCCACGCACAGGCCAGTGGCGTCGTCCAGGGTAAAGATGCAGCCCTGTGCCTTGCATGGCCCCTCCGCCGGGCGGTAGCGCCCGGGCAGGCCGCCCAGAAACGTCTCCACAGACTGCTCCGGCCGGATCCCCAGCACGGACTCGATGGGTCCCGTCATACCCAGGTCGGAAATGTAGCCGGTTCCCTTGGGGAAGACCCGCTCGTCGGCGGTGGGCACGTGGGTGTGGGTGCCCCAGATGGCGCTGACGCGTCCGTCCATATAATAGGCAAATGCCAGCTTTTCGCTGGTGGCCTCGGCGTGGAAGTCGACAAGAGTGAAGGTGGTTTTTTCCTTGCTCTGCAGCAGCTTATCCGCCATGGCAAAGGGGTCGGCGGCCTTCCAGTCCAGATCGCACCGGCCGATGAGGTTCATGACGCCGATGCGGATCCGCCCGCAGTCGTACACGCCCCAGCCCCTGCCCGGCACACGGGCGGAGAAGTTGGCCGGCCGCAGAATGTAGGGGTTCTCCTCCAGATAGTCCCCGATCTGCATCCTCCCCCAGGTGTGGTTGCCCAGGGTGATGACGTCTGCACCGGCGGCGAACAGGTCCTCCGCCTGCTCCGGCGTCAGCCCCACGCCGGACACGTTCTCCCCGTTGATGACGGTGAAGGCGATGTCCTTCAGTTTTTTGAAGGCCGGCAGGTGTTTTTGCAGATGGCGCACGCCGCTCTCACTGGTCACGTCACCCAGGGCCAGGATATGGTAAAGCATGTTGGTATCCTTTCCATTGCATACTATTTTATAATATTATACCACAAAACCGCCCCGTTGCAACCTAAAGGGCGACAAAAAAGGACGCCTTTACAGGCGTCCTTTTCCGGTGATTCGTTTTACTTGGCGTATTCCACGACCTTGGTCTCGCGCAGGACGTGGACCTTGATCTGGCCGGGGTACTCCAGCTCGTTCTCGATGCGCTTGGCCAGCTCCCGGGCCAGGATGACCATGTCGTCCTCACTGACCTGCTCCGGCTTGACCATGACGCGGACCTCGCGGCCGGCCTGGATGGCGTAACTCTTCTCCACGCCGGGATAGCTGCCGGTGATCTCCTCCAGCTTCTCCAGACGCTTGATATAGTTCTCCAGATTTTCGCGGCGGGCGCCGGGGCGGGCGGCGGAGATGGCGTCGGCCGCCTGCACCAGGCAGGCCACCAGCGTCTTGCACTCCACGTCGCCGTGGTGGGCCTGAACCGCGTGGATGATGTCTTCCTTCTCGCGATACTTGCGCAGATACTCCACGCCCAGGGCCACGTGGGTGCCCTCGAACTCGTGGTCCAGCGCCTTGCCGATGTCGTGCAGCAGACCTGCCCGCTTGGCGGCGTGGACGTCGGCGCCCAGCTCGGCGGCCATCATGCCGGCGATGTGGGACACCTCGATGGAGTGCTGCAGCACGTTCTGACCGTAGCTGGTGCGGTAGTGCAGCTTGCCCAGCAGCTTCTGCAGCTCCGGGTGCAGGCTGCGCACGCCGGTCTCCAGCACGGCCCGCTCACCCTCGGAGCGGATGACGGCGTCCACCTCGCGGCGGGCCTTCTCCACCATCTCCTCGATGTGGGTGGGGTGGATGCGTCCGTCGGCGATCAGCTTCTCCAGTGCCACCCGGGCCACCTCGCGGCGAACGGGCTCAAAGCAGGAGACAGTGATGGCCTCCGGTGTGTCGTCGATAATGAGATCCGCGCCGGTCAAGGTCTCCAGGGTGCGGATGTTGCGGCCCTCGCGGCCAATGATGCGGCCCTTCATCTCGTCATTGGGCAGGGGTACCACACTGACGGTGATTTCGGCGGCATGGTCGGTGGCGCAGCGCTGGATGGCGGTGGCAATGATCTCGCGGGCGCGCTGATCGGCCTCCTCCTTGGCGCGGCTCTCGATCTCCTTGATCTTGAGGGCGGTCTCGTGGGTCACGTCGGACTCCACCTGCTCGATCAGGTATGCCTTGGCCTGCTCGGCGGTGAAGCCGGAAATACGCTCCAGCATCTCGGTCTGGCTGCGCTTGATGAGTCGGATCTCCTCCTGCTCCTTGTCGGCGGCGGCGTGCTTGGCGGCTAACGCCTCCTCCTTACGCTCGATCGCCTCGGTCTTGCGGTCGATGTTTTCTTCCTTCTGCTGCAGTCTGCGCTCCTGCTTCTGCAGGTCGGCGCGGCGCTCCTTGACTTCCTTCTCGTATTCAGTTCGAGAGCGAAGGATCTCCTCCTTGGCTTCCACCAGGGCCTCGCGTTTCTTGCTCTCGGCGTTTTTAATGGCCTCGTTGACGATACGAAGCGCTTCCTGTTCGGCATCGGCGATTTTGCGCTCGTCGCGCTTCGCCTTCTGCTGATGGATCAGAATACAAGCCAGGATGCCAAGACCGAACGCCGCGACCGCCATGACGATGGCGATCCAAAGTTCGATCTTCATTGGTTTCCTCCTGACAGTTTTATGGTGTATCGAAACGGTCTCCCGTTTGGCATAGACAATAATTGAAAGAATTCCCCTGAAATCGGCAAGGGCCTACAAGATGCCAATTTACATCTTTCAATAATAATCCTCAATGATTTTAACCGCTTTCCATAAAACTGTCAAGACGCAAGTGATATTTAACGGTTTTTTTCTATACCCTCAGATACTGCGCCGAGGCAAAACCCAGCAAGCCGTTATAATTTACGGAATACCAGCCGTCCCCCTGTCCGCAGACGGTAACGGGCGTCCCGTTGGGCATTTGGGCAAGGATGGCGCTCTCCGTGGACGGCGCGGCGCGCAGATTGAGATTCCCCCCGGCGGTGACCACGGTGGCGGCGCGGTTCATGCACGCATCGGTAAAGGGGATGCCGAAATACTCCGTCAGCGCGCGCACCAGCTCCCGGGCGATGTTCACCACGTTGCTCTCGATCCAAAGGGCGTCGGCCACGTTGTCGTGGTAGCCGATCTCCACCAGCACCGACGGCATCCGGGGCTGGCGCACCTCGCCCAGAGCGGTGGTGGCGCGGGTGGTGACCCGGTCCGGCAGCGGATAGATCCGCCGCAGGTCCTCCGCGATCAGCTCTGCCCCCCTTCTGCCGTTGGAGGAGGTGGGGTAGTAGAAGGCCACGATCCCCCGGGCGCTTCCGGCGTCGGTGCCGCTGCCGGAGGCATTGGAGTGAAGGGCCAGATAGAAGTCATAGTTCCCGGCGTTGCCCCGGCGGATGGCGGCGGCTGCCGAGGTGTTGGGATCATTGCGGCCATAGCTGATCCCGTTGGCCCGGAGGTAGGGCTCCATAGCGTCGGCAATCTGGTTCATCCAGTACTCCTCGCTGCCGCTGCCGGTGATGTAGGGATTGTACTCCTGTGTGGACGGGCTTAAAAATACGCTGGGCATGGCGGTTCCCCTTTCACTTTTCATTTTCTCTCCAATCTATGGTAATTCCGTCCTGGATGTGATAAAATAATAATTTAGAGCGTAAAGAAAGGCAGGAACAGCCATGAAAGCACAGCGACCGTATGAGCAGATCACCGTTACGGCCAAGGGGGAAGCCGCCCTCACCGGCGGTCATCCCTGGGTGTACGACGGTGAGGTAACCGGGGTCGGCAGCCCCGCCGACGGCGATCTGGTGGACGTGATCGGCCCCAAGGGGGCGTATCTGGGCACCGGTTTTTACAACTCACACTCCCGCATCCGGGTGCGGCTGCTGTCACGCAACGCCAACGACCGTTTCGACGAGGCTTTCTGGCGGCGGCGGATCCAGTACGCATGGAGCTACCGCAAGACGGTCATGGGCGAGGCCGACAGCCGCTGCTGCCGGATCATCTTCGGCGAAGCGGACCAGTTCCCCGGTCTGACGGTGGACCGCTTTGAGTCCGTGCTGGTGGCTCAGGTACTGAGCCTCGGCATGGAGCGGATCAAGGGCACGCTGTTCCGCCTGCTGGCGGAGGTGCTCCGCGCCGACGGCCAGGAGATCGCCGGGGTCTACGAGCGCAACGACGTGGCCATCCGGGAACTGGAGGGCATGACCCAGGGCAAGGGCTGGTATCCCCTGCCCGGCGAGGATGTGCCGGAGCTCACATCAGTTGACATAACGGAGAACAGCATCCGCTACACCGTGGATTTTGTCAACGGGCAGAAGACCGGGTTCTTTTTGGATCAGAAGTACAACAGGCATGCGGTGGCAAAACTGGCAAAAGGCCGCACGGTGCTGGACTGCTTTACCCACACCGGCTCCTTTGCCCTCAACGCCGCCCGGGGCGGGGCAAAGCACGTGACCGCCGTGGACGTCAGCGAGTACGCGGTGGAGTGCGCCCGGGAGAACGCCCGACGCAATGGCCTTGACGGCGTGATGGACTGCGTGTGCGCCAACGTGTTCGAGCTGCTGCCCCGGCTGGCGCAGGAGCCGCCCCGCTACGACTTCATCATCCTGGATCCCCCGGCCTTTACCAAGAGCCGCAGGACCACGGCCAACGCCATGACCGGATACAAGGAGATCAACTACCGGGCCATGAAGTTGCTGCCACGGGGCGGGTATCTGGCTACCTGCTCCTGCAGCCACTTCGCCACGGAGGAGCTGTTCGTGAAGATGCTCCGCTCCGCCGCCCGGGACGCCGGCGTCCGGCTGCGGCAGATCGAGGCCCGCCAGCAGTGCGCCGACCACCCCATCCTCTGGGGCGTGGAGGAGACCAACTACCTGAAGTTCTACCTCTTCCAGGTCATATAGGGCTGTTACCTTTGTTATTGACTTGTCACTGCCCTTTTACGATTTTTGGGGCAGTTAAAGCTATACTGGTTTGAGGTCCGCAAGGGCCGCAGATCATAGCAGTGAAAAAAGGAGCGAATTATGAAAAAGGGTTTTCAGATCACCGCCGTGGTGCTGGCACTGGTTTTGCTGGGCGGCATCCTGGCTTTTTCCATTGTCACCATGCTCAGCGTGCGTGCCATGGCACAGGAACAGGCCGAAGCTCTGGAGCGGCTGGAGGAGCTGGAGCAGCAGGATACCGACGACACCGATTACGAAGAACACGCCTCCTCGGAGGATGACGTGGTCATCGCCGGCGAATACACCATCCGCTCCACCACCGCCATCTCCGACGCCTACCTCACCGGCGACAGTTCCCAGCTGAGCAGCAGGGACAAGGAGACGCTGGACATGGCCTCGGAGATTCTGGACGAGATCATCACCGACGGCATGACCCCCTATGAGAAGGAACTGGCTGTGTACGAGTGGATGGTCACCCATCTGGCATACGATTCCGGCGCCCTGGTCATCATCCCCGAGACGGACGAGGACAGCGACAACCCCTACGGCGTGCTGAAATACCACAACGCCGTGTGCGTGGGCTACGCCACCACCTTCCGCCTGTTTATGCAGATGCTGGAGATCCCCTGCAAGGTGGTCCACAACAGCGAGCTGTTCCACACCTGGGATCTGGTGGAGCTGGACGGCCACTGGTACCATGTGGACGTCTACTCCGACGTGGGTGAGACCGGCCACGCCTATTTCAATCTGCCGGACGGCGTGCGCCTGCAGCAGCAGACCTGGGACACCGATTTCTTCCCTGCCGCCGATGCGCTGGATTTCAACTACTGCTGGCAGAACCGCCGCAGTGTGGACTCCGTCTATGACGTGCCCGCCGCCCTCCGCCAGGCCATGGACGACGGCCTGGACGCCTTTGCTCTGTCCTTCCCCTTGGAAATCACCGAGTCTGACGCCGCGCTGGCGAGGCAGATGCTCTACGCGCTGGACAACGCCCTGATGAACAACTACGCGGAGGATCTGCCCCATGCCATCCGGGAACAGAACTGGATGACAGACGATGACGGCGCCTATTGTGTGCTGATTTCCTTTGACCGCAGCTCCGGCGATCCCTATGAGCCCGATACACCGGATCCCGAGGCGCTGGAGAAGGCGGATGCGGCGCTGCAGGACGCCTTTGGCGATCTGTTCGACGTGACCATGGAGGAAGGCTACGAGCCCCCTTACTATTACGGTGACTATGACTACGCCGTGGATGACGGCGGCGTCATCACCTGGGGGGAGGCCAGAGGATGAAAAAACGCTGGATCGCTGCCCTGTTGGCAGCGCTGTCGATTCTCAGCCTGTGCGGCTGCGGCAAAAGGGTCTTCCGGACGGTATCCATGGATGGTCTGCGGGAGAACATGCTCTCCGCCGCCCCCTCCCTGCCGGAGATGAAATCCGTCAGTGACGAGAGCGAGAACGCAGAGGAGCTGTTCGCCTATCTCAGCGACCTGGACTACGGCAAGGTGGAACACTTTTTTCTCAGCTACTCCGCCACGGGTCTGGCCGATGAGATCGCCGTCATCGCCGTGAAAAAAACCGCAGACGCGGAACAGGCCAAAACCTCGCTGGAAAACCACTTGAAGAACCGCATTCAGATGTACGGCCAGTACAGTCCCGATCAGGTGCCCCGGGTGGAGAACGCGGAGCTGTTCATCCGGGATCAGTATGTGGTGCTGATCGTCTGCGATGAGGCCGATGCGGTGAAGAAGGCATTCTGGGAGTCCACCACGGAGGGATAACAGCACACCATCTCACGAAACGAAGGGCGTGCTGCAAAATGTCCGTTTCTGTCATTGCGAGGCCCTGACGGGGCCGTGGCAATCCGTTTTTCCCGTAAAGAGAGCGGATTCCCACATCAGCGACATCGGTCACTGATTCAGAATGACGGATGCAAAGCATTTTGCAGCACGCCCTTTATCCAATTTGTATAGTGTTATGTCAACCTATCCTTGCCGCACTGTAGGCACGGATCACGTTGGAGACGGCCAGACCCGGATCGTCATGGATCACGCTGACCCGGTCGCCCACATTCAGCAGCACCACGGTGGGGTCGTCCGCGGCGGAGACATAGAAGTAGGTCCCCTCCTGCTCCGCCAGTGTCAGATAGAAGATGGTGTTGCCGTTTTGCACCACGCTGCGGATCTCCGCCAGGGTGCCCACGGTCTCCTTCTGATCCACGGGCAGCGCGCCGTCATCGATGAGATGGTTGTTGGAGAGCATCTGCCGGTAATTGGTCTGGCAATCTGCCACGGTGCCGCCGGTGGCCACGATCTGATACTGGCTGACGTTGACCATGGCGTACATCTTCACCAGCCCCGCCGCGTCCTTCAGCGCCATAAAATAGGTGGGCTGATCGGCGATATTCAGCAGCAGCGGGAAGGTAGCCACGTAGTGCATCTGCTGGACCTGGCCCTGGGCGCTGTCCATGGCGGAGAACTCCTCGGCGCCGGCGCAGGAGTAGAAGCGGGTCTCCTTGGTACGCTGGTTGGACAGGATGAACCCGATATTGGACTCATCGCTGACCACGGAGGTGATGCCGGTGTACATATACACGTCATCGCCCACCGCCAGATAGTTGTAGCCGTCGGTGGTGACGGTCACGTCCCGCTGGCCGAACAGGGAGTTGAAGAAGCCGTTGATATAGGTGCCGTGGTAGTCGTACTGCTTCATGATGAGGCCCGCGGTGAACACGTGGTCCACCCACTGCGGCACATCGGATACGTCGTAATAGGCGCACTCGCCGGTGACGGCGTTGACCAGCACGGCGCCGTTGATATCCGTTCCGCCAAAGAGGCCGATGGTCTTGGTGATACGGGGGCAGACCCAGTAAGGGTTGCCCTGCTCGTCGATCTCAAAGGCGGGCTGGTCGAACATATAAGTTGGATAATGGAACCGGAGATAGCGGTAGAGGTTGCGGCCGAAATGCTCGGCGGTGGTGTAGCGGATGCCCTCCTGCAGCCGCACCACCTCCACGTTCTGTGTCACCATGTCGATGATGAGATAGGCGGGCAGGCCCTTGGAGCGGTTGTTGAGCCACTTGATCCAGTCGCCGTAGCGCAGGGGTGTGACCCGGACGGGGCGGCCCTTGTAGTTGATCTGGGTATAGTCGTCAGCCACCTCGAACTGGGAGACCATATCCGCCAGCTCGCCCAGCTTGCGGTTGCCCAGCTTCATGGCGCTGTCGGCATCCAGCATGGGGATCTGGTCAAAGGAGATCTCCTCCACCTCGGCGGCAAAATCGCCGGGATCCACCTTCAACAGTTCCCGATAGTCGCCTGCCCGGAACAGCTGCCAGCCCAGAATCCCGCCCACGACGGCGGTGAGAAGCAGGGCAACGGTGATATAGAAGGGGATGCGGCACTGCTTTTTCACGAAGTCAAAGTAACCCTTGGCCCCCTCTCCCTGAAAGCCGGAGGTCAGTATGGCGCAGAAGGCATACACCGCGCACAGCAGGATGACGAAAACGTAGAATTCACTGGCCTTGAAGTTGATGGGCGGCAGCGCCACATAGAAGTAGACGGCGCCGAACACCAGGGTCACCAGCAGGTTGACGGCGGTGCGCCCCAGGGGCGAGTTGATCTTCTTGCGCTCCTTCTTCGGGCCTCCGCTTCTGGCGGTAAAGGGACTCTGCCCGGCAAAGTCACCGAATCCGGCATTGCTCCAGTTGTTATTCATAGGCGCGCTCCTTTCGGGGAATTCAAGGTTATTTTACCATATCTCCCTGCTTTTGAAAAGGGAAAACGGGGCGCGGTGCGCGTCCCGTTTTCTGTTTTCAGGAGATTTACTTCTCGATGACCACCTTGCCGTCCTTCAGCCGGACATGGGCGGTATCGCCGGACTTCAGCTCACCCTCCAGCATCTGCTCGGCCACGGCGTCCTCCACCGTGTTCTGGATGGCGCGGCGCAGAGGCCGTGCGCCGTACTGGGGATCAAAGCCGTCCTTGGCCAGAGCCGCCACGGCTTCGTCCTCGGCGTCCAGCGTGATGCCCTGCTGGGCCATGCGCTTGCCGGTGACCTCCAGCATGCGGCGGGCGATCTTCACGATGTCCTCCTCTGTCAGCTGGCGGAAGACGATGGTCTCATCGATGCGGTTGAGGAACTCGGGCTTGAAGGTGCGCTTCAGCTCGGCCATGACCGCCTCGCGGATCCTCTCAAAGCGTGCCTTCTCGTCGGTCTCTTTCTCGCCGCCGTCAAAGCCCAGGCGTGCTGTCTCGGCGGCGGTGATGTTCCGGGCGCCCACGTTGGAGGTCATGACGATGACGGTGTTTTTGAAGTCCACCCGTCTGCCCTGGGAGTCGGTGAGCACGCCGTCCTCCAGGATCTGCAGCAGGATGTTCCACACGTCCTCGTGGGCCTTCTCGATCTCATCGAACAGCACCACGCTGTAGGGCTTGCGGCGCACCTTCTCGGTGAGCTGTCCGCCCTCCTCGTGGCCCACGTAGCCGGGAGGCGATCCAACCAAACGGGACACCGTGTGCTTCTCCATGTACTCGGACATGTCGATGCGGATCATGGCGTTCTCATCGCCGAACATGGCCTCGGCCAGCGTCTTGCACAGCTCCGTCTTGCCCACGCCGGTGGGCCCCAGGAACAGGAAGCTGCCGATGGGGCGCTTGGGGTCCTTCAGGCCCACACGGCCGCGGCGGATGGCCTTTGCCACGGCGGTGACGGCCTCGTCCTGGCCCACCACACGGGCGTGGAGGGTGTCCTCCAGCTTCAGAAGGCGCTGGCTCTCGCTCTCGGTAAGGCGGGTGACGGGGATGCCGGTCCAGCCGGCCACCACGGCGGCGATGTCGTCGCCGGTGACCTGTCCCCGGTTCTGCTGGCGCTGCTTTTTCCAGTTATCCCGCTCGATCTCCACCTGTTCCACGTAGTTCTGCTCGATGTCGCGGAGCTGGGCCGCCTTCTCAAAGTCCTGGGCGGCAATGGCCTCTGCCTTCTCCCGGTGCAGCGTGGCGATCTTCTCCTCCAGCGCCTTCAGGTCGGGAGACGCCTCCTCCGCCGCCATGCGGACCTTGGAGGCCGCCTCGTCCATCAGGTCGATGGCCTTGTCGGGCAGGAACCGGTCGTTGATGTACCGGTGGGACAGCATGACAGCCTCCTCGATGGCCTCGTCGGTGATAGTCAGCTTGTGATGGGCCTCGTACTTATCCCGCAGGCCCTTCAGGATCTCAATGCTGGCCTCCGGTGTGGGTTCGCCCACGGTGACGGGCTGGAAACGGCGCTCCAGAGCGGCGTCCTTCTCGATGTACTTGCGGTACTCATTGAGGGTGGTGGCGCCGATGACACGGATCTCGCCCCGGCTCAGTGCCGGCTTGAGGATGTTGGCGGCGTCCACGGCGCCCTCGGCGCTGCCGGCGCCCACGATGGTGTGGAGCTCATCGATAAAGAGGATCACGTTGCCGGCCTTCTTCACCTCGTTCAGGGTGTTTTTGATGCGCTCCTCAAACTCGCCGCGGTACTTGGTGCCGGCCACCATGCCGCT
>CAMVMU010000040.1 GCA_947168655.1 uncultured Oscillospiraceae bacterium | reverse complement strand
CCCACTCACCGGGCGTACCCACCAGCTGCGGCTCCACTGCGCCGCCATAGGCCATCCCCTGCTGGGGGACTGGCTTTACGGCACGGAGGATCGCGATCTCATCCCCCGCCCGGCTCTCCACTCCTATGAACTGTGGCTCCGCCATCCGCTGACGAACGAGATGATCCACGTGATTGCCCCGCTTCCGGAGGACATGAAGCGGTTGATCCCATAAAAAAACCGCCTGCCATATGGCAGGCGGTTTTCCTTTACAGTCTTTTACAGATCTACCTTTTCATAGCGTCTGACCGCAATCCGGCAGGCCAACAGCGTGAAGATAACGTACACTGCAGCGCACACCCCCAGCAGCGGCAGCTGACGCAGGCAGGAGGCCGTGTCGGTGCCGTCCAGCCACGGAAGACCCGGTACATGGGGCAGCGCAATATCGAGAACAACCACCAGCGCCACGCAGAGGGACGCCTTCAAAAACGACACGCCGACTTTGTAACCGGTGCGGTAGAAGGATGGCAGGAACACGATGTTGAACGCGGCAAAAACCAGGAATCCCACGGCAAACAGGGCAACGTTGGCGTCCAGTCCGGCGGCATTGGTGCCGTTGGGGTTGATCCGTGCGCCGAGGAAGGCAAAGGGCACCGCGATCGCCAGAGCGCAGAGCTCCACCAGAGTCGAGAACAGGCAGGCCGCTTTCACCGTATCGCACTTGCGAACCGGAAGAACGGCGCTGAAATCCGCGTCCCGCTGCTCCCTGCCGTTCATAAACATAAAGAAAATGCCCAGGGTCACGTAGAAAAAGGCCACCGTATAGGGGTAGCTTGGGATCAAAAGGAAAACACCCGCCAGCAGGAACACCAGCGTCATAGGGTGACAGGTCAGCCGCAACTGCTTAGATAATAGCGCTTTCATCCAGTTCCCTCCTCTCCACGGAAACAATGATATCCTCCAGTGTGGAACCGCGGTCGGCAAAGGCGCTGCGGAACGAATCCAGCGTGCCGGAGTGGATGACGGCGCCGTCCTTAATGAACGTGATGTGGCTGGCGCACTTCTCCAGATCCGATGTAATGTGGGTGGAAAACAGGATGCTCCTGGTCCCGTCCGCCACAATGGCCCGGAACAGTTCCGTCAGCTCGTCCCGGCTCACCGGGTCCAGACCGCTGGTGGGTTCGTCCAGGATCAGCAGCGAGGCGTTGTGGCTCAGCGCCAAAGCGATGAGCGCCTTGACTTTCATGCCGCTGGACAGCTGATCTACCCGTTTCTCTCCGTCAAGTGCAAATACTTTACAATAGTGTTGATACTTGGCGTCATCCCAGTTGGGATAGAACATTTTCGTCACCGAGGCAATGGTATTGAGCTTTTTCTTGGGGTAGAAGTCGATGCCGCCCAGCACCACGCCGATGTTCTCCTTAAAGCTCTTCTCGCAGTCCTTTACATCCTCCCCGCGCCAGCGTACCGTGCCGCCATCCGGGTGAACAAGTCCCAGAATGGACTTGAGTGTGGTGGACTTTCCCGCCCCGTTGCGTCCAATGAAGCCAACGATGGCGCCCTCCGGCACGACGAAGGACACGTCCTGCAGGGTGAAGGCCGGATAGATCTTCCGCAGCCCTTCCACTTCCAGCAGATTCATTCCTCTTCCTCCTCCGATGACTGTTTATCAAAGATCATTCGCAGCATGGGATTCAAACTCTCCATGGTCTGCAGGGCGATGCCCTTTTTGGCGTCCGCCATCAGGACAAGGGAATCCCCCGGCTCCAGACCGAAAATGTCCCGGGCCTCCTTGGGGATCACGATCTGCCCCTTGGGTCCGATCTTCACCGCCGACATGAAATAGCGGTCATTCTTCTTTTTCATACCTCTCTCCTTTTGGGTTGATTAGTATAACTTTTCTTACTGTTTGGATAATACCCCCTTTTCTATCCCCTGTCAAGTCTTTTTTCACGCTCTCGACAGGTCCGCAGGGCTATGCTATAATAGCTTTATTCCATCAAAGGAGAATCGCCATGAATCTGTGCGACCGCAAGGAGATACAAGCGCTTCTGGAGCGCCACGGCTTCCGCTTTTCCAAGGCCCTGGGGCAGAACTTCCTCATTGAGGACTGGGTGCCCCGGGACATCGCTGACGCCTGTGGCGCTGATGGTGCCACCGGCGTGCTGGAGATTGGACCCGGCATCGGTCCTCTGACGGCGGAACTGGTCAAGCGTGCCGGCAAGGTGGCGTCGGTGGAACTGGACAGGCGGCTCTACCCCGTTCTGGAGGAGACCATGGCGGGATGTGACAACTTTGCCCTGATTCCCGGCGACGTGATGGAAATGGACCTGCCCGCTCTGGTGGCGGAGCAGTTCCCCGGCCTGCGGCCCGTCCTGTGCGCCAATCTGCCCTACAACATCACCACGCCGGTGCTGACCAAGTGCGTGGAGAGCCGGTGCTTCGACTCCCTCACCGTGCTCATTCAGAAGGAAGTCGCCCAGCGGATCTGCGCCGAACCCGGCACTTCAGATTACGGCGCCTTTACGCTGCTGATGCAGTACTACACGGAGCCGCGGCTTCTCTTCACCGTACCCAACACCTGCTTCCTCCCTGCCCCCAAGGTCACCTCAGCGGTGATCCACTGCCCCGTGCGGAAAGCGCCGCCTGTGGAGGTGGCGTCCGAAGCGGCGCTGTGGCGGACGGTGCGCGCCGGTTTTGCCCTGCGGCGAAAAACGCTGGTGAATTCCCTCCAAACCGGGTACAATCTGCCCAAGGAGCGTCTGGCGGAGATCGTCACCGCCTGCGGACTGGACCCAACAGTCCGGGGCGAGCGGCTGAGTCTTGACGACTATGCCCGGCTCACCAACGCCCTGGCGGCGGAAAAATAACGCGAAACACACGACCGGCGCGGCAGATTGTCTGCCGCGCCTTCTTCCTGTAAAATATGCTCTATCTTGTGAAATTATAGCTTGCATTACCACAAGATATAGTGTATATTTAGTAGGTGCGTAGACGCATAGCGTACAGACATGTCCCCCTTTGCGGGGTGCCCATACAGAGAGAGATCACAAGGAGGAACAGAAATGAAAGTCATCAAGCGAAATGGCTCCGAAGTCATTTTTGATATCACCAAAATCATCATCGCCATCACCAAGGCCAACGAGTCGGTGGAGGAGGTGGACCGGCTGACCCCGGTGCAGATCCAGCGCTTGGCGGAGTCGGTGGAGCTCCAGTGCCAGAAGATGGGCCGGGCCCCCACGGTGGAGGAGATCCAGGACATGGTGGAAAACCACATCATGGCCCATGGCGCCTTTGAGGTGGCCAAGCACTACATCACCTACCGCTATACCCGGTCTCTGGTGCGCAAGTCCAACACCACCGACGACAAGATCCTGTCCCTCATCGAGTGCAACAACGAGGAGGCCAAGCAGGAGAACTCCAACAAGAACCCGGTGGTGAACTCCACCCAGCGGGACTACATGGCCGGTGAGGTCAGCCGGGACATCACCAGCCGCATCCTGCTGCCCAAGGACATCGTGGACGCCCACAACGAGGGGCTCATCCACTTCCACGACACCGATTACTACGCCCAGCACATGCACAACTGCGATCTGGTGAATCTGGAGGACATGCTGCAAAACGGCACCGTCATCACCGGGACGCTGATCGAAAAGCCCCACTCCTTTGCCACCGCCTGCAACATCGCCACCCAGATCGTGGCCCAGGTGGCCAGCAACCAGTACGGCGGCCAGTCCATCAGCCTGACCCACCTGGCCCCCTTCGTGGAGGTCAGCCGCCAGAAGCTGCGCAGCAGCGTGCGGGATGAATTTGACACGGCAGGCGTCTTTGTGGACAGCGACAAGGTCAACGCCATTGCCGAGAAGCGGCTGCGGGAGGAGATCCGCCGGGGCGTGCAGACCATCCAGTATCAGGTCGTCACCCTGCTGACCACCAACGGACAGGCCCCCTTCATCACCGTGTTCATGTATCTGGGCGAGGCACGGAGCGAGCAGGAGCGCGCCGATCTGGCCCTTATCATCGAGGAGATGCTGCTCCAGCGGATCCAGGGCGTGAAGAACGAGAAGGGCGTGTGGGTCACCCCCGCCTTCCCCAAGCTGATCTACGTGCTGGAGGAGGACAATATCCACGAGGACAGCAAGTACTGGTACCTCACCAAGCTGGCCGCCCGTTGCACCGCCAAGCGCATGGTGCCCGACTACATCAGCGAGAAGAAGATGCTGGAGCTGAAGGTGGACAAGAACGGCCAGGGACACTGCTACACCTGCATGGGCTGCCGCTCCTTCCTGACCCCCTACGTGGACGAGAACGGTCAGCCCAAGTACTACGGCCGGTTCAACCAGGGCGTGGTCACCATCAACCTGCCGGACGTGGCCCTCTCCTCCGGCGGCAACATCGAAAAGTTCTGGAAGATCTTCGATGAGCGGCTGGAGCTGTGCCACCGGGCCCTGATGTGCCGCCACGAGCGGCTCAAGGGCACGCTGTCCGACGCCGCCCCCATCCTGTGGCAGTACGGCGCCTGCGCGCGCCTCAAAAAGGGCGAGCCCATCGACAAGCTGCTCTACGGCGGCTATTCCACCATCTCCCTGGGCTATGCCGGCCTCTACGAATGCGTCAAGTACATGACCGGCAAGAGCCACACCGATCCCTCCGCCACCCCCTTCGCCCTGGAGATCATGAACTATATGAACGCAGCCTGCCGCCGGTGGAAGGCACAGCACAACATCGACTTCTCCCTGTACGGCACGCCGCTGGAATCCACCACCTACAAGTTCGCCAAGTGCCTGCAGAAGCGGTTCGGCGTCATCGAGGGCATCACCGACAAGGGCTACATCACCAACAGCTATCACGTCCACGTCACCGAGCCCATCGACGCCTTCAAGAAGCTGGAGTTCGAGGCCCAGTTCCAGCACCTCTCCCCCGGCGGCGCCATCAGCTACGTGGAGGTGCCGGACATGCAGAACAACCTGGACGCCGTGCTGGAGGTCATGAAGTTCATCTATGACCACATCATCTACGCCGAGCTGAACACCAAGAGCGACTACTGCCAGGTCTGCGGCTGGGACGGCGAGATCGACATCGTGGAGCAGGACGGCAAGCTGATCTGGAAGTGCCCCAACTGCGGCAACACCGATCAGGACAAGATGAACGTGGCCCGCCGCACCTGCGGCTATATCGGCACCCAGTTCTGGAACCAGGGCCGGACCCAGGAGATCAAGGACAGAGTTTTACATCTGTGATTTTCATCCAAAATCTGCGGATTTTGGACGAGAGGGATTGATGCTTTTATCTTTTTTGCGGGGCGGGCAGTGCCCGCCCCGTTTTTACGAGGAATTGCCATGTACTACGGGGAACTGAAAAAATGCGATATCGCCAACGGCATCGGCGTCCGGGTCAGTCTGTTCGTCAGCGGCTGCACCAACCGCTGTCCCGGCTGCTTTCAGCCCCAGACCTGGGACTTCTGCTACGGCAAGCCCTACACGGCGGACACCGAGGCGGAGATCTTTGCCGAGCTGGAGAAGTCCTATGTCAGCGGTTTGACGGTGCTGGGCGGCGAGCCCTTTGAGCCGGAGAACCAGCGGGCCCTGGCAGGCCTGCTGAGCCGGGTCAAGGAGTGCTTTCCCGCCAAGACCGTGTGGGTGTTCACCGGCTGCACGCTGGAGGATCTGCTCTGTGACGGCAGCGCTCACCGCTGCGAGGTCACCGACGAGCTGCTGGCCCATGTCGACGTGCTGGTGGACGGCCCTTTTGTGGAGTCCCAGAAGGACATCAGTCTCCAGTTCCGTGGCAGCCGCAACCAGCGTGTCATCGACATGAACAAGACCCGCCAAACCGGAGAAATCTCCATCTGGGAACAGCTCCGGCGGTAATTTCCCTCATCCCGCGTCTTCCCAAGAGCCTTCCCCACGTTTGGGGGAAGGCTCTTTTGTTTCCATTTCAAAAAAAACTTGCATTCTATCGATTCTATGGTATAATTTTTGCAAATGTTTTGTCACTCATCATTCATTTTTCTTATGAGGTGCGCCTATGTCTGTGAAGCTTGAGCTGTATAAGGTGTTCAAAGAGGTGGCTGAGTCCGGAAATATCACCGCCGCCGCACAATCCCTCTATATCTCCCAGTCCGCCGTCAGCCAATCCATCAAGCAGTTGGAGACGGAGCTGCAGACGCGCCTGTTTTCCCGCAACTCCCGGGGCGTTTCCCTGACCAGTGAGGGGGAAATGCTGTATGAGTACGTGCGCAGCGCCATGGGCCTGCTGGAGACCGGCGAAGCCAAGCTGAGCCAGACCCGCCAGCTGCAGATGGGCCACCTGGTCATCGGCGCCAGCGATACCGTCACCAGCCAGTTCCTGCTGCCCTATCTGGACAGGTTCCATCGGCAGTATCCCGCCATCCGCATCCAGATCGTGTCCGGCCGCAGCCATAAGGTGCTGGCTCTGCTGCAGTCCGGCAAGGTGGACGTGGCCTTTGCCAGCACCCCCGCCGAGCCCAACTCCGTGGATACCTTCCCCTGCTTTGCCACCCACTCCATCTTTGTGGCCGCCGCCGACTATCCCTGCGATTTCAAACACGTGTATACGCTGGAGGAGATCGCCCGTTTTCCCCTGATCCTGCTGGAGCGCAAGGCCTCCTCCCGTCTGTATCTGGAAAAATACTTCCTGCAGAACGGCCTCCGTCTCGACCCGGAAATCGAGCTGGGCGCCCGGAGCCTGCTGGTGGATCTGGCCGCCATCGGCTTCGGCGTGGCAGGCGTGACAGAGGAATTCGTCCGCCGGGAGCTGGAGAGCGGCAAGCTGCGCAAGCTGAAAACATCCTTCTCCATTCCGCCCCGCAGCGTGGATCTGTGCACGCTCCAGGGCGTGCCGCTGACCGCTGCCGCCCGGCAGTTCGTCAGCTTCGTCAAGGACAGTCTGCCCGACAGACAGATATAAGATAATCCGACCGGCGGGATCCCCGCCGGCCGGATTCTATTTATGATTCTGTTCAGGACATCAGCCGCCGCTGCAGGGCGCTCTGAAGGCTGGCTACCGCCTGCAGATTGTTGATGATCACCACGTCCGTCACATGGTAGTCCGCCATAACGCCGCTGAAGCTGCCCTCGCTCTCCCGGATATCCAGCACGATGACGTATTGATACTGGTCGATGAGATAGGGCACAAAGGCGTTGCCGTAGGACTCCTTGAACACCGCAACGGCCTTTCCGTTGCGGTTGTCCGTCTCGATGACGGTCAGCGGCTGGTCGCCGCTCATATAGGTGCCCACATAGCCCTTGTTGCCGGTGTAGACCGCCTTGGCCTGATGCCACGCGCCGTCCCGCAGGTAGGACATGCGGTAGCCGGTCTGGGGCAGATGGGCCTCGGTGTAATCCGGGTTTGTCTTCAGCACCGCCGGCTCGCCGGCGTAGTTGTAGAGCGTGCCGATATAGCCCGTGCTGATGGACGTGCTGTAGCTGCTCAGAGGCGCGGCGGTGAGACCGTTGGCGTTACAGTAGGCCACGTAGGCGTAATAGGCGCCCAGGCCCGTCCAGTGGTGGTCGGTGCGGTAGTACATATACTCCCCCGCGTGGCGGGACATGACGCCGAAGGCATCCGCCTTTTTGATCCGGCTGTCCATCATGGCGTAGGTGCTGGCGATGTATGCCTTGGCGCTGGGGCCGGGATCGGTATAGCCCGCCGGACTCTGGAACGCACAGTTCTTGGGTACGATGACGCTGGTCACGTTGAGACCGGGGTATTTGGCGGCAAAGGCGTTGACGATAGCGGCATAGTTGGAGCTGCCGGAGGTGCCCAGATTGAAGTACTCCAGGGCGTAGTCGCCGCAGATCAGCACGCTGTTGCCGTAATAGGCGTTGATGTTGTTGTGATAATGGCCCTGCGCGGTGGTCTCCGGCACCACGTCGGCGGTGTCGTGCTGGCCGCTGGTACCGGGGGTATACTGGCCGGAGGGCGCGATCTGTTTGCCGCACCGGCGGCATACGCCGTCGTCCCCCACATCGTGGCCCAGGGCATTGGAAAGCACCTCGCCGCAGACGGTGCAGGTCTGGG
Source organism: uncultured Oscillospiraceae bacterium (assembly GCA_947168655.1). Lineage (GTDB taxonomy): Bacteria > Bacillota > Clostridia > Oscillospirales > Oscillospiraceae > Vescimonas. Next base: position 7,303 of record CAMVMU010000040.1, on the reverse strand, counting down.
GCTGCGTGCAGGTGGCCTCCTCGCCGGGGGTGTGACCTTTGGCCTCGGCGATCACATCGCCGCAAACGGTGCAGACCTGAGGCTGCGTACACGTGGCCTCCTCGCCGGGGGTGTGACCTTTGGCCTCGGCAATCACATCGCCGCAGACGGTACAGACCTGGGGCTGCGTGCAGGTGGCCTCCTCGCCGGGGGTGTGACCTTTGGCCTTCTCCAGTACCTCACCGCACACGGTGCAGGTCTGGGGCTGCGTGCAGGTGGCCTCCTCGCCGGGGGTGTGGCCTGTGGCCTCCGCCAGCACCTCACCGCACGAAGTGCAGACCTGCGGTGTCGTGCAGGTGGCCTCCGGTCCCGGCTGGTGGCGGTGGCAGGCGGTGAGCGCTGCCAGGAGCAGCGCACAAATCAGCAAAAGAACGGTTTTACGTATGGTTCTCTTCATAGGATCCTCCCGTGGCAATCAATTTGAGCATTATTATACTCCGTTTCCAAAAAACCGCAACGGAAAATATCGCGCATCTTGGCGACTTGGCGAAAAACAGATATGATCCATCGTTTTTTCCCGATACCGCCTTGCTTTTTCCCGCCGCATCGTATAAGATGGGAAACGATAGATTATTTTGCAGAATCATATCAAATTAAGGAGAGTGGAGCCCATGGAACTGCTGAAGGAACGGATCCGCCGGGAGGGCAAGGTACTGCCCGGCAACATCATCAAGGTGGACGGTTTTCTGAACCACCGCGTGGACACCAAGCTGCTCAACGACATCGCCGATGAGTTCGCCCGGTATTTCGACGTCAGCAAGATCACCACCGTGCTGACCGCCGAGGCCAGCGGAATCGCCCTGGCCACCGTGTGCGCCCAGAAGTTCGGCGTGCCCATGCTGTTCGCCAAGAAGGCCAAAAGCGACAACATTGAGAGCGGCCTGTACCAGAGCGAAGTCTTTTCCTATACGTATAAGAAGAAAGTGACGCTGCTGGTGTCCCAGGAGTGGCTCAGCGCCAGCGACCACGTGCTGATCATCGACGACTTTATGGCCAACGGCTTTGCCATGCAGGGTCTGGTGGACATCGTCAACGAAGCCGGAGCTACCCTGGAGGGCATCGGTGTGGCCGTGGAGAAGGGCTTTCAGGGCGGCGGCGACAAGTTCCGCGCCATGGAGGGCGTGCGCTACAAGGCCCTGGCCGTCATCGAGAAGGCCGATGAGAACGGGATCATCTTCCGGGAGGATGAGGAATGAAGCGGGTTCTGATCCTGGATTTCGGCGGGCAGTATAACCTGCTGGTGGCCCGCCGCGTCCGTGAATGCGGCGTTTACTGCGAGATCAAGTCCTACCGCACTTCCATGGACGAGGTGCGTCAGTTTGCCCCGGACGCCCTGATCTTCACCGGCGGTCCCGCCACCGTGTTCGATGAGGGCGCCCCCATGGTGGACAAGGCCCTCTTTGAAATGGGCATCCCCGTGCTGGGCATCTGCTACGGTATGCAGCTGATGATGCACCTGCTGGGCGGCGCCTGCCGCCGGGCGGAGACGCGGGAATACGGCAAGACGGAGCTGAGACACACCGGAGACTCCCCCCTGTTCCAAAACGTGCCGGAGCAGGCTATCTATTGGATGAGCCACGGCGTGGAGGTGGAGCAGGCCGCTCCCGGCTTCCACATCGTGGCCTCCAGCGACGGCTGCCGCCACGCCGCTGTGGAAAACGCCGAGAAGCGTCTATACGGCGTGCAGTTCCATCCCGAGGTGAACCACACCGAGTACGGCCGCCAGATCCTGGAGAACTTCCTGTACGGCGTGTGCGGCTTTACCCGTGAGTGGACCATGTCCTCCTATGTGGAGGAGGCGGTGGCTGAGCTGCGTGCCAAGATCGGCAACGGCCGGGTCCTGCTGGCCCTCAGCGGCGGCGTGGACAGCTCTGTGGCAGCTGCCCTGCTGCAGCGCGCCGTGGGCGATCAGCTGACCTGCATCTTCGTGGACCACGGCCTGCTGCGCAAGGACGAGGGCGACCAGGTGGAGGAGGTTATGACCCGCCAGTTCCACGTGGACGTCCGCCGGGTCAACGCAAAGGACCGTTTCCTGGGGAAGCTCTCCGGCGTCACCGAGCCGGAGCGCAAGCGCAAGATCATCGGCGAGGAGTTCATCCGGGTCTTTGAGGCCGAGGCCAAGAAGATCGGCAAGGTGGAGTTCCTGGCCCAGGGCACCATCTATCCCGACGTGGTGGAGAGCGGTCTGGGCGGTGAGAGCACCGTGATCAAGAGCCATCACAACGTGGGCGGACTGCCCGACTACGTGGATTTTGAGGAGATCATCGAGCCCCTGCGGCGCCTGTTCAAGGACGAGGTGCGCCAGCTGGGTCTGGAGCTGGGTCTGCCGGAAGCTCTGGTGTGGCGCCAGCCTTTCCCCGGCCCCGGTCTCGGCATCCGCATTATCGGTGAGGTCACCGAGGAGAAGCTGGCCATCCTGCGGGAGGCCGACGCCATCTTCCGGGAGGAGATGGCCGCCGCCGGTCTGGACCGCACCGCCAGCCAGTACTTTGCCGCACTGACCAACATGCGCTCCGTGGGCGTCATGGGCGACGAGCGGACCTACGACTACGCTGTGGCTTTGCGGTCCGTCCAGACCCAGGACTTCATGACCGCCACGTGGACCCGCCTGCCCTGGGAGCTGCTGGACAAGGTCTCCGGCCGCATCGTGGGCGAGGTGCCCCACGTGAACCGGGTGCTTTACGACGTCACCAGCAAACCCCCTGCCACCGTGGAGCTGGAATAACGGAAAACGCACAAGGCGGTGGGGAGCAATCCCCGCCGCCTTGCTTTGATCTTCGTTATCGTCCTCCCAGTATTCCAAACAAGCCCTTTTTCTCATAGGGAGCGGATTCCACCGACAGACAGGTGTAACCCGTGGCGTCGATGGCGGCTTTCATCTGTTCCGCGTTTACGGCGTCCTCCGACAGGAAGGACGCCTCCTTCTTTCCCCTGGAGGCGACAACCTTTTTCGCGGAGGGAACAGTCTTGCGGATCGCGTCGCAGATGTGGGCCTCGCACATAGCGCACATCATACCGTCGATTTTCAGTGTTGTTTTTACCATGATTTCATCCTCTTTTCCCCATTTGCAGGTGCGGAAACGGGCCCGGGTTCTTTGTCCCGGGCCCGTTTTATGGATTATTTCCCGTGACAGCAGCCCTGCATGGAGCAGCCGCTGCAGCCGCCGGCGCAGGAGGAGCAGGAGCCGCCGCAGAGATGCTTGCCTGCCTTTTTGTCCGATATCATGCGGCGTACGATTAAACCGGAAACGATGAGAAGGACAAGGGCGACAACGATGGATCCCCAATTTGCCTGCAGCCAGGACAGCATATGAAACAGCTCCTTTCTCTCAATTCGTGTATGCTGAATACGGTGGGTTATTACTTGACCTGAACCTCTTTGGTCAGCGTCGTGGCCTCTTTATACGGCCGGAACAGCATGTAGACCGTGAAGATGATGATGACGGCGGACACGATGACGCCGAGGATATTGCCCTGACCGCCGAACAGGTTCCAGAGCTGGTAGACGCACAGGGCCACCAGATAGGCAAAGACGCACTGATAGCCGATGGCGAACCAGGTCCACCTGCGGCTGTTCATCTCCCGCTTGATGGCGCCGATGGCGGCAAAGCAGGGGGCGCACAGCAGGTTGAAGATCAGGAAGCTCATGCCGGAGGCAGACGTGAACTGGCGGGCCAGCTCACCCCAGACGGACAGCTCCCCGCCGCCGTACAGGGTACCCATGGTAGCCACGATGTTCTCCTTGGCAACCAGGCCGGTGATGGAGGCCACGGCCGCCTGCCAGTTGCCCCAGCCCAGAGGCGCAAAGATCCAGGCGATGGCGCTGCCCACACGGGCCAGGATGCTCATGCGGATCTCATCCTCTTCCAGCATGCCAAAGGAGCCGTCCACCCAGCCGAAGCGGGACAGGAACCAGACGACGATGGTGGACAGGAGGATGATGGTGCCGGCCTTCTTGATGAAGGACCAGCCGCGCTCCCACATGCTGCGCAGCACGTTGCCCAAAGTGGGCCAGTGGTAGGCGGGCAGCTCCATAACGAAGGGGGCGGGCTCACCGGCGAACATCCTGGTCTTCTTCAGGATGATGCCGGAGATGATGATGGCCGCCAGGCCGATGAAGTAGGCGCCGGTGGAGATCCACGCGCTGCCGCCGAAAATGGCGCCGGCGATCATGGCGATGAAGGGCACCTTGGCGCCGCAGGGGATGAAGGTGGTGGTCATGATGGTCATGCGGCGGTCTCGTTCATTTTCTATGGTGCGCGATGCCATAACACCGGGGATGCCGCAGCCGGTACCGATGAGGATGGGGATGAAGCTCTTGCCCGACAGGCCGAAGCGGCGGAACACGCGGTCCAGCACGAAGGCGATACGGGCCATGTAGCCGCAGGCCTCCACGAAAGCCAGCAGGAAGAACAGCACCAGCATCTGGGGCACGAAGCCCAGCACGGCGCCCACGCCGGCCACGATGCCGTCCAGAATGAGACCCTTCAGCCAATCGGCGCAGCCGATCTTGTCCAGCAGGCCCTCAATGAGCACGGGGATGCCGGGCACCCACACGCCGTAGTCGGCGGGATCGGGCTCATCGAAGCCCTTCTCCTCGAAGTAGGCGATGGCGTCGGTGAAGGTTACGTCGTCGGTCTCGACGCCGTCCTTTTTGGGAATATCCGCGGCGTCAAAGTAGACGGTGATCTCGCTCTGCTCAAGGGTCTCCTCATCCTCCACGGTGTAGGAGACCGACCGCTCGTCGGGAGTAAAGGCCTTCATCTGGGCCAGGAAAGCGTCGGCGTCAAAGTCCTCCGCCTCGGTGTCGATGCCCATAAAGGCGTCGGCTGCCTGGATGGCGGCGGTGTAGTCGTCGGCGGCCTCGGTAAATGCCTTGGAGCCGATGCCCAGCAGATGGTAGCCGTCGCCGAACAGGCCGTCGTTGGCCCAGTCGGTGGCGGGGGCGCCCACGCCCACCATGGCGATCCAGTAGATGATGAACATCACCAGTCCCATGCTTCTACATAATCCAAGGTGTGCAGCCAAGAATGCTGCGCGGGTTTTGGAGAAGTTCAGATCTGAGGGTAAGACAGTAATTCATGTCCAGCATAACTTTAAGGTTTTATCCGGAATTCATAGTCTTGTGAAACCGATAGAAGGAGAGAAGATAATTCATAAGGAATACCCGAGTTCATTTCTCGGAACTGAGCTTCGCGAGTATTTGCAGGAAAATGAGATAACAGATTTAGTTGTAGCTGGAATGATGTCCCACATGTGTGTAGATACTACAGTTAGAGCTTGTCAGGATTATGGATATAATGTTACTTTAATAGATGATGCCTGTACTACTATGTCGCTTAAACATGATGGGAAAAAGATAGATGCTGAGACGGTACATGCTGTATATATGGCATCACTTGCTGATGGATTTGCAAATGTAATTAAAACTGAAAAATACCTATTGGATATTAGAAGAAACAGGATGGAAAACTATGAAAATAAGGGATGACTATACCTGTCCGCTTGAAATAGTTCATGACATTATAAAAGGTAAATGGAAAACAATAATCTTATATCAGATGAAGGATGGTCCAAAGGGGCTTGCCGAATTGGAACGGGAAATAGAAGGCATCACGCAGAAGATGCTTCTCGAACAGCTGAAGGAACTTATTGAATTCGGTCTTGTGGAGAAGAAGTCCTTCGATGGATATCCCCTTCGCGTCGAGTATTCGATAACCGAGAGGCGTGGACGAAAGATGATTGAGGCCATAGATATCATGCAGATGGTAGGCGTGGATTATATGATCGAAAATGGAATGACTGACGCACTTATTAATAAGGGGATACTATCTGAAAATGAATTATGCAGGCTAGTGAAGGAAGCAGCTGAAGGAAATGATCCGTTGGTAGATAAGAAGGGGGAATAGACTGATATGTCAGACAAGAAAGGTAAATACAACAGTTGAAACTATAGAGAGGATACAAAATGTGTTGACAGATTAATAAATTGAGAGTACCCTAAGAACATCTTTTTTAAAATACAAGGAGTTATATTACATGCGTAGATTTGTTCCCGCAACTTCACATCAGTGGATGAGATCATCTCTAGTCAGACTAGTGAATGGTCTTAATTTGATATGTGAAAGTTCAGGAATTAGAAAAGTGTAATATACGATATATTTTTTATATTAGTATTTTCAAACCACCTATCTAATTCGGATAGGTGGTTTTTTGATTACAAAGGAGGAAATGAATATGGTACTACGAAATTATAAGAAAGATGATTCCCCCATAATTGCCACATGGCTGAGAACTGAGGAAGAGCTGTATAAATGGTCAGCTGACAGATTTAATAAGTATCCTTTGGAAGAAAATGACATAGAAGAGAATTATGCGCCACAGATTGAATCAGGCAGATTCTTCCCGCTCACAGCAGAGGATGAAGAGGGAAATGTTATAGGACATTTTATTATAAGATACCCAAGAGAAGATGATGACAGCAGTGTTAGATTCGGATTTGTAATAGTTGATCCAAAGCTTCGTGGAAAAGGCTATGGAAAAGAGATGCTTATTCTGGGAGTAGAGTATGTGAAAGACAACTTAAGTGTAAACAGGATCGACCTTGGAGTATTCGAGAATAATGAAAGTGCAAAACACTGCTACGAAGCGGTAGGCTTCAAAGAGTATAATATAAGGGACTGCGAGATGCTGATTGGAAACTGGAAATGTATAGATATGGAGATGTTTATATAGATAAGGAGCAGTTTATAAATGAGTAAAGATTTTGATATAAGACTGATAACTATAGAGGACTATGATGCGATGTATGCATTATGGAATGCTGTAGAGCAGAGTCGAAGGGCTTTAAATCCTGTGGACGATTCCTATGATGGAATTGAGAGATACCTGAAGCGTAATCCTAATACCTGCTTCGCTGCAGTGTCAGATGAAAAGATAATCGGAGTAATCCTTACAGGGCATGATGGACGCCGTGCCATAGTTCATCACCTATCGGTTCATCCGGATTTTCGCAGGATGGGTATAGCAGAGAACCTTGTTTCTACTGCGGAGAAGGCACTGAAGAAAGAAGGAATTCAGAAAATCTTCGGACTGGTATTTAAGGATAATGAACCTGCAAATTCATTTTGGGAAAGCCAGGGATATTCACTTAGGACAAATCTCAACTATAGAAACAAGAGCCTAAATGATGAGATTCCGGCAGGCGAATGAATATAGGCTGAATAAATTTAAGAATGGAGGATTAAGAAAATGATTATTAAAG
>CAMVMU010000039.1 GCA_947168655.1 uncultured Oscillospiraceae bacterium | reverse complement strand
GCCCTGGGCGACTATCTGCCCGCCAAGCTGGGCATGGACGAGGGCGAGAACGTGATCTGTGCCTGTCTGCCCGGGGATTACAAGGGCCACGTGCTCTTCTTCTTTGAAAACGGCAAGGCCGCCAAGGTGCCCCTGGAATCCTACCGAACCACCTCCAACCGCCGCAAGCTCACCGGCGCCTACAGCGACAAGTTCCCCCTGGCCGACATGGTGGTCCTGCCGGAGGACACGGAGCTGGCCCTCTACACCACCGAGCCCCGGGCCATGCTGTTCCACACGTCGCTGCTGCTGCCCAAGACTACCCGGTCCACCCAGGGCGTGGCGGTGATGAACATCAAGCCCAAGTACCGTCTGGAGCGGGTGGCCCTCGCCAAAGACACCGGCATCGTCAACGCCAGCCGCTACCGCTCCCGTTCCATCCCCGCCGCCGGCGCGCTGCTGAAGGCGGAGGACACCGACGAAAAGCAGCTGGAGCTTCTGTAGCCCCTCTCAAATCGCCTTCCCCTTGAGGGGAAGGTGGCCCGAAGGGTCGGATGAGGTGGCGCCGTTGTACCTGTGTCATCCCGATCCCCCACGAAAGGAGGCCCTCCCATGAAACGCAAGAATCTGATCCGCATCATCTCTCTGGCGCTTGTCTGCGTGCTGCTGAGCGGCTGCGGTTCTTTCCTCAACCGGGAATACGGCGTCACGGAGCCCCACAGTGCCGCCTATTTTGGCAGTGAGGACCGGACGGTACTGCGCATCGAGAGCTATCAGGATCTGGTCAACGCCCTTCTGATGCTGGTGTCGGACCGGGCGCCGGAAGCCACGGTTTGGTTCTATCCCAGCCGCGAGACGCCCAACGCATCCGACGCCATGGGCCGGGCCTGCAATGAGGTGCGGCAGGAAACGCCTCTGGGCGCCTTTGCCGTGGATTATTTGAGTTACACTGTGGACGACAGCTCCCACAATTACAGTGTGCTGCACCTGAATATCGGCTACCGCCGCACCGCCGAGCAGGTCAGCGCCATCGTCCACGCCACCGGCGTCAGCGCGCTGTACGACCTGCTGAATACCGCCGCCGACCGTGGCGATGTTTCGGTGGCGGTGCAGCTGGCGCACTACGGCCAGACCCAGGACGAGATCCGCGACGCCGTGGCGGCCATTCAGCTGGAGCGGTATCTGGATGAGCACCCGCCTGTGGAGCAGGAGGAACCCGCCGAGCCCGAGAATCCGGAGTCTTCGGGAGAAGAGCCTGTGGGGGCTGAGACGCCCGATGACCCGGGAGATGGAGAGCAGGAACCGGCGCTTCCGGAGGACGTGATCCCCTGGCAGGTGAATTTCTACCCCGCCGAGGGGACGTCCGGCATCGTGGAAGTGCTGCTGGGCGGCGAATAAAAATATAAATGCGGGGTTGACAAACAGCGATGTGTGCGCTATAATCATCCTTGCGTTTGCGGGCGTAGCTCATCTGGTAGAGCGCGACCTTGCCAAGGTCGAGGTAGCGAGTTCGAGCCTCGTCGCCCGCTCCAAAAAGATACCACCCATTGGGTGGTATCTTTTTTAACTCCCATAACCACGGGTTGTCTGCCCCTCTGCGGCATCGTGGTCAGCCGCTCCGGGATGCTTTTCCCTGCGGACTGCTGTCACGCACGGCGAAAACCGCTGAATTCAGGCGACAACTTTTCTGCCCGGGGGGGTTGACAATATGGCGGCAGTGTGATATTCTAACCCTTGCCAATCTCCGCCGGTGTGGTGGAATGGTAGACACAGGAGACTTAAAATCTCCCGGTAGCAATACCGTACCGGTTCGAGTCCGGTCACCGGCACCAACCGGAAATCAAATATCGCGGAGTAGAGCAGTTGGCAGCTCGTCGGGCTCATAACCCGGAGGTCGGAGGTTCAAGTCCTCCCTCCGCAACCATCACGTGGCACCAAAAAAGATATGTCACCGGAAAACCCTGAAACCACAACGGTTTCAGGGTTTTTTCGTACCATTTTTTCGAGTGAAAATAAAAAGATATTTTTCCGGTTTGAGAGGACCTGAACCTCCGCCCCCACGGTTTTGAGGCGGATTTTGGGAGGTTTTTCCTCCCAAAATCCGCTCGTTATTGCTTCCCGTCGGAAAAAATAATGTAGAAAAATGAGGACAGTTTTTGTTACTTGTGACAACGGGGTATTAGCAGAGGGTAAAGTCAGCGAGCAACTGGAATAAGGCAATCCATTTTCAATTCGGCGCAAAAGATAGAACTCGATATGCTGAACATGATATTTCCAGGAGGTTTCCCCCACAAAATGGGGGAAACCTCAACCCCCGAAAAACCTAGTAATATAGCCACTTATCGGGCTGGGCCATCAGAGCAAATTTTGATGGTTTAGCCCGCTTTTTTTATTTCAATACAGAAAGGAAGACGCACCATGATCAAGATCAGAATCAAGAATATGGGCCACGAGACCGATATTCAATTCCCCCTCCGCGAAGAAGCGCTACAGGCAAAACTGTCAGAGATCCATGTCAACGACGGCATAGCTGCGGCACAATCGATCTTCGTTACAGAAGTCTATTGGCCGGAGGAATTGTCCATGCTGAAAGACGGGTTCGCCAACTTGGATGAGCTCAATTACCTTGCCAAGCGTATGGAGAGCTTCAATGATCTCGAATACGATCAGTTCATCATCGGGATTCGAAAGCTGGATAATCCCTCGGTGAAAGATCTCATCAATCTGACTTTCAATCTGGATCGTTTTACATTGTGTCGTGATGTGAGCAGCTATGGGAAGATCGGAAGAGCTTACGTGTTAAACGTTATGGGAGCTGTCCCCGCGCATGATGAGGATGATCCAAATTACACCGTCATCGGCAGGGATCTGATTCGCCGGGGCTTGGCGGAGATCACAGAAAAAGGAGTCCTCATTTATGATCCCTCTGATGAACTCGCAGGGGTCTATGACGGCCACACATTCCCCCAATACTATTACGACAACACGCTCGTCAGCGTTGTCGCCAGCTACAATGGACGTTCAGAGCTGCTCCAGCTGCCCGGAGAAGAATTGCCGATTGAGAAAGCCCTTGCCAGGCTTGGCGCACCATCTGACCAGGCTTGTGATATCACGCTGGAGTTCCACAGTGTAAACAATGTAGCTTGGGCACAGCGAATCCTGGACATTATGAACGAGGAAGGTTTGTATGCGGGAAACCGGATGCTACATTCCCTCGATCATGGCGACATGAATTGGGATAAGCTGTCGGCTATCACAGAACTCGCCAATGCTCATACGGCCGCAAACATTGCATATCTTGCAGATCACCGTGACAACTTTGAATTCATCCCGGGTGTAGCTTGTGTCGAAGATAAAGAGTTGATACGATGTTCCATAAGGTAAAAGCGGTCAACGCTCTGCCAGGCTATCGCCTGAGCGTTCAGTTTGCGGAGGGCGTGACAAAAATCTATGATGTAAAGCCCCTGTTTGCAAAATGGATGCCGTTCAAGGCTTTAGAAAAAGCGCCAGAGCTGTTTTCCGACGTGGATGTCGATATGGGCGGCTACGGGATCATCTGGAATGATGATCTTGACCTGTCCTGCGATGAGCTGTTTGAGAACGGTGAACCGATCAAAACTCCCTTTGCCGGGCTCATGGCCTTTACTGACGCCACCCAGTTGTGGGGACTCAACGAAAGCACGCTGCGCAAGGCGATTGCCTACGGCAAGCTGGTAAACGGCGTGGATGCCTGCAAATATGGCAAGCAGTGGGTCATCTCCACGGAGGCTATGAAGCGGGAATACGGGCAGCCGAAAGTAAGAGGATAAAATATAGTTTTCGCTGTCCTCTTGACGGGATGCGGTTCATGACGGTCACGAAGGCTTCATCACTCTTTTCTGGGGTTTGTGGTGCAAATTCCGATGCTCGTTATGACTGCGAGCAGTCGCCATAAACTGCTGAAGATCAAATATTCTCTCCAATGGAAGGGGTCTGCCCTCGCATGCAGGATTTTAATATTCCGTTAATACAGATCGATTTTCTGTGTTAGATTTCCGGATTATGCTGCTCTTGAACCGGGAAACTAAATGGAGGCGTAATCACGTGAAAGCAAAGAGGTTTTTGGCGGCAATCCTGACGATAATCCTTATGGCGGCACTGCTCCCCGTAACACAGGCCGAGGCGGCGGGCGAAAAGACGACGCCATCGGGTATCCCCTGCAGCGAAATCGGCTCCAGCATCGACACCTACATTGCTGAACGTGAAGCGGGGCTGGCATCCTGTGCGGTGAGCGTATATGACGCGGACGGCGTCATATACGCCGGATATTACGGTTACGCGGACATCGAAAAAGGCGTCCTCGCCGACGCAGATACCGTATATGATTGGGGCAGCGCTTCCAAGCTGTTGGTGTGGGTTTCGGTGATGCAGCTGTGGGAACGCGGGCAGATCGATTTCGACACGGATATCCGCGACTATCTGCCGGAGGGCTTTTTGACGAAGCTGCAATACCCGGAGGAGAAGATCACGATGCTGAACCTGATGGCCCACAACGCGGGCTTTCAGGAGAGCTTCTACGAAAACCAGCATGCAGCGTCGGATGATCTGTTCGACACGCTAGAGGAAGCCCTCCGCTTCTGCGAATGCCATCAGGCTTTTCATGTGGGCGAGTACACAGCGTATTCCAATTTCGGCACGGCGCTGGCTGCCTATATCGTCGAGCGCGTCAGCGGAACGGATTACGTGACCTATGTGCACAAAAACATCTTCGAACCACTGGGCATGGAGCACACGGCCCTTGACCCTAGAATGGCGGATAATGAATGGGTGTGTGCGCAGCGCGGCAAGCTGCATTGCTACGAGCGCTACCTTGATCCCAGGGACAACAGAGATTATGGCCCGTGCATCGCGTTCTTTCAGTTGTTCCCCGCCGGCTCAGCAATCGGCACACTTGAGGACTTTACGCGATTCGGCCGTGCACTTGTAGAGACAGACTGTCCGCTGTTCGAGAGCAACGCCACGCGGGATGAGATGTTTACACCCCTCAGCCGCTACGGCGGGACGGAGATTGCCAGGAATTGCCACGGCTTCTGGACCGGCGATTATGGAGTGCAGACGCTGAGTCATCTTGGCAACACGCTGGGCTGCTCTGCCAACCTGGTGTTTGACCCGGCCAGCGGCCTGGGAATCGTTATTATGACGAACGAGCAGGGAGAAGCTTCGTTCAATCTCGGCCTGCCCGGCCTGCTGTTCGGCGACATTGTGTCGCGGGAGGAATTCAAGGATACAGCGATTGCCGGGGAATGCGACATCAGCGGCTATTGGAGGATGATGCGAAACATCGTCTGCGGCGCGGGACGTGCCAACAGCTTTTCTATCGGCCCTGTAACGCCCTTCGGTCGGAACGACGACGGCACCTACTCCGTGAAACTGTTTGGTATATCATTAAACAGAGAAGTTAAACTGGTTCCGCTCAATGAGAACGTCCATGTTCTGCGGGTTGGCGATGTGACCCAGGTTTACTACTACGGCGATGACTTGTTGGCGGTGGCGGAGACTGACTTTGTCCGGTGCAATCCGATCTGGACGGTGATCTGCTACGGATTTATACTCTTCGGGGCCCTCTGCCTGCTGACGGTTGTGATTAAGCTCCTTGTCCGGGCTGTGCGAAAACAACGCGTGGCAGGCAGGTATGATTCGCTTGCGGACCGGCAGATCCTGGGCCAGCAACTCGTATATGGGGTGTCGGGAGTAATCTTCACCGCCTTCTTTTTGACCTACAAAAAGATTCCGGCATTCACAGCGGTCTCGGCGGTACTGGCCGCGGCCCTGGGGCTCGGCTCGCTTGTCAACGGTGCGTGGCTGTGTTACAATACGCTCAAATCCGACGCCCGGGCTGGCACAAAGCTCAAGCAGTACCTGTGGGCTGCGCTCAGCGCCGCGTACGCCGCGTTCATCCTGGTTATGCAGCTGTACAACTTTTGGAGTCTATGAAAGGGACACCATGCCGAACATACTGGTCGCGGACGATGAAAAAGAGATCGTCCAACTGTTGAGAATCTATCTGGAGACGGTCGGCGTCACCGTGCTGGAGGCCAATGACGGCGCACAGGCCATGGCGCTGCTGGAGCAACATCCCGTGGATCTGGCGCTGGTGGACATCATGATGCCGAAGATTGACGGCTACCAACTCATCAAGGCCATCCGCCGACAGGAGAAATATATTCCCGTCATCGTGATCTCCGCGAAGGCCGCGCTGTCGGACCGGGTACTGGGGATCGACCTCGGCGCGGACGATTACGTAACCAAGCCTTTCGAACCGCTGGAGGTCGCGGCGAAGGTCCGCGCGCATCTGCGCCGGCTGAACGCCGCGGTTCGGCCTGTGCAGGAGAGGCACGTCGTCTCTGCCTGCGGCGTCGAGTTGGATCTCGATACCTGCACTGTGAACGTCGGCGGTGAAAACGTGGAACTGACCAAAGCGGAATTCAAGGTGCTGGAGCTTCTGATTTCGCAGCCCCGGCGCGTGTTTACCAAGGAGCAGATCTACGAGAGCGCGTGGTACGGCGACGGCGCGGTGGACGACAACACCATCCGAGTGATCATCAGCCGCCTTCGGGACAAGATCGGCGCGAACCACATCAAAACCATTCGCGGATTGGGGTATCGTTTTGAAGGGAAAGAATAAACTGATTCGTAAATTCATCCTGTATTACTGCCTGTGCGCCTTCGTAACGGGAGCGGTTTGGCAGCTCTATGACTACTGGTTTTCTGCGCTGTTCATAGAGCGATTGGCTGAAGGGAGCACCGCTTACAGGATCACAATGTTAATCTATGTTGTCACACTTCCATTAGAATTTGTTGTCGGGGCGCTCCTTTTCTACATTCTCATCAGGAAGCTTTTAAACACCGAAAGCAACAAGCGAGTGAAGGAACAGAGCTTGATCTATGCCGCGATTGCGCATGATCTAAAAACGCCCATAACCAGCGTCCAGGGATTTGCCGCGGCTTTGCGGGACGGGATAATCCCACCGGAGAAGCAGTCGGAGGTGCTCGACGTCATCTGTTCCAAGAGCCACCATATGGATGAACTGATCAATTCACTGTTTGAATTCGCCAGTTTGGGCGTGGAGGAGTATCGATTGAGGTCGGAGCATATCGACGCGTCGCGGGTTGTAAGGGAAGTCGTGGCAGAATATTATACGGATTTTGAGGAGCGTGGCCTGGAACTGGATTTAAACATCTCCGACGAATCGCTGATGATCCTTGGCGACACCCGCGAGTTTCGGCGCGCTGTGACGAATCTGGTCGTCAATGCATGGAAGCATAATGAGCCCGGCACCAAGGTGCGCATCACTGCGAAGGCAGCAGGTGATGAACTGCTGGTAGCCATCGCGGATAATGGGACTCAGATCCCGCAAGAAATGCGAGAAGTGATTCTGCAGCCTTTTATCAACGGTGACGCCGCTCGGACGAGCCATAACGGAAGCGGCCTTGGTTTAGCTATAGCGGCAAAAATTGTTGCTTTGATGGGTGGTGCGCTACGCATCGTCGACGCCGACGGAGAATATGTGAAGGCTTTTGAGATTTGCAGGATCTCATTGATATCCCGCTAAAAACGTCGTCTGAGCCTGCGTGCTGAGCAACTCGCTCATATATGACAAGAAAGGGAGCAAACTGGCAAATCCTCATTGGTGGAGGTGATTCGTTATGTACGTTGAAGAATACGGCAAAGATAACAAAAGCGTAATCGTTATGCTCCACGGAGCCAATTTTGTTCATTGCTTCGGCAGACAGTATTCACTTGCGGAAAAGTATCACATTGTTGTTCCGCATATTATGGGCTTTGGGAATGAAGCTGAAAGAGCATTTGATGCTGAGATATGTATTCGGGAGCTCGCCGATTATATTCGGTCTTTTGATAACACAGTTCTCTTGATTGGGTTCTCACTGGGGGCGCAGCTCGCATTCAAACTGATATCGGATTACCCGGATCTGTTCTACGCGGCGATAACAGTAAGCCCGTGGCTGAACAAGGGAGAACCCGAATTATCGCAAGTTCTGCGCACAAACGAAAAGCAGTTTTATTCTTTTAAGAAAAAATGGCTTTGCAATATAATAGGGATGATGAACGGTCTTCCGTCAGCAAAAAGGAAAGAGTTTGTCAGGCAGATGCAGCAAGTTAAGATCGAAACGATCAGAAACTCGGTTGACAACGGCATCACCTTTGACAGCGTTCGGGAATTTGAGAACGTGGTTTTTCCCGTTATTGCTCTGGCAGGTGAAAAAGAGCAGCAAAGTGTGCTGATTAGTGTTAAAAGTATGGCAGAAAAAAACAATAACTGCAGATATGAAATATGGGAAAACGCGGCGCATAATATTCCGCCAATGTTTTCCAAGCGATTTAATAAACTTATTACGGAAATGGTTCGATAAATTCCTACTTGCCGAGATAATAAAATCGATCCGAATGCTATGACTCAAGCGGTCGACGGCATAGGCTTTATGAGGACGGTCGTGGAAATAGCGTAGATATGTGCGTTTTTATTCACTCTATCCCGTAGGCATGGAGGAGGCAGAGATAAAGCAGACGGAGGCGCCTTTCGAATTCCTGCTGGAATTCGACCCGGACTTCAGGGCCCAGGGCGAGCACTACAGCCAGGACCTCGTTCTGGAGCTGGACGGCCAGCGCATCCGCATCACCGGCATCGACGTCTACCGCAGGCTCCATGAGTGATCGAAAAATCGGAGGAAATGACGATGAAAAAGAGAGCTTTGGCGATACTGTGCCTTATGGCGCTGGTACTGACGGTCTTCACCGGAGCGGCGACGAAAGCGGAGGAGAACGGCGGGGAAACCTTCCCGTCACGCTACGACCCGAGAGAACTCGGGCTCGCCACGGAGGTTAAGGATCAGGGCGGGTACGGTACCTGCTGGGCGTTTGCCATTGCGAGCGTGCTCGAAAGCAACGCGCTTTTGAAGGGCTACGGGAAATACGATCTGTCGGAATACCAGCTGGCCTATATGTGCATGCACGCGGCTCCGGACGGTGCTCTCTCCGCGGTAGGCGAAGGGCCGGAATGCAGCGCCGACTGGTTCAACGGCCCCTACGGGGCCATAATGAGCTCGTCGCTTCTCCGAGGCTGCGCGATCCGCACCGAAGAGGAATATCCGTATTCGGAGATGCCCGGGCCGCTCCCCGAGGACGGCTTCTCCGCGGACGGCGCGCTTTACGTGGATTCCTGCTATACCGTGCCGAATAATGACAAGAACGTCTTGAAGGAGCTGATCCTCGAAAACGGAGCGTTCTATATGAATATCTGCGCTTTGAGTTGGTCCGACGAAAGCGGAAAGTACTGCAACTGGGATACCGGCGCGGCCTATTTTCCGAGATTCACAGAGAAATATAAGCACATCGATCATTTCATTACCGTCGTCGGATGGGACGATAACTACAGCAAGGAAAATTTCAATACCACGCCTCCGGGTGACGGCGCGTGGATCGTCAAAAACAGCTGGGGCACCGATTACGACGAACCGATCGACACCGGGAACTATACGGTGACGACCGTCGGCGACAACGGCTGGTTCTACCTGTCGTACTACGACGCGGCTTTCAACAATATCGGCTGCGCGACTTCGATCACCGTCAAAAACGAGCGCCCGTGCGACCGCATCTATCAGTACGACGGCGGCGCGGGCCTGCTGTTTGCGGACAAAGTGACGGACGCCGTGATCCGCTTCACCGCGGCGGAGGATGAGTCGATGACCAGCGTACGCATCAAGCCGACGGGCAAGATCACGAATTATAACTTTTTCTGCAGCAACTGGGCTTTTGAAGAAACGAACGCCGAGATCCGCGTCTATAAAGGCGCGTTTGACGCCGCAGCAGCGGAGGACGCGGAACCGATCTATACGCAGGAGCACACGATCGTCCACCCCGATTATCAGACGGTTGAATTCGATAAAGCGGTGGGGCTTACGAAGGGCGACGAATACTATGTCAGAGTCACTTTTAATAGCCCCATTCCCTATGCGCTGGACGGAGCGCAGACGCTCTTCTACAATTATCAGAACGCGGTGAGCGGCGATCCCGGTGAGACGTATGTGCGGATCGCCAAGAGCGAAGGGACCGGCGAGTGGTATGACGCCGTTGAGATTCCCGGGAAGCCGTCCTGTTCAGCATGTATCAAGGTGCTGACGAAGAACGGCCTGCCGAGCGAGTCTTCCGGCGAAGGTCCCGTGTCGTCCGGCAGGTTCCCGTTCCGGCTCGTCCCCCTGGTCGGAATACTGGGTGCCTGCACCACCTTCGCCGCGCTGATCGCCGTAAAGAAAAAGAGATCGAAACGATAAGCGTTCAATGTCAGGATAAAAACCGCGCCGATAGCGGTGCGCCGTTGGAATGCGTAATTCCAAAAAGAAATATCGGCATAGTTAGGTAAGTATTTACCGGCTATGCCGATGCGGAGTGGAGTCGAAATCGTGAACAGTTCATTTGGACTGTTTCGGTTCGACTCCCTCTTTTTATGCCCGAAAGCCTTGTGCCACAAGACTTTCGGGCATAATATTTTGTCACCGGTAGTGTCAAGATAATTGCGCAAATTTATTTGCAGTCTCTGTGAATGAAGTCAGCCGGCAATGGAGACATCGTCCAGCAATGCCTCCAAATGCTTCATGCTCATGTACTTCTTGTTGCCCCACTGGGTGCCGGCCACATGCCGCAGCCGAGCGCAGACGAGCATCAGGGCTGAGTTCCCGTCCGGGAAGCAGCCGACCACTCTCGTCCTGCGCCGGATCTCTCGATTCAGCCGTTCAATGACGTTGTTGGTACGAATCTTAACCCAGTGCTCAGAGGGGAAGTCATAGTAGCGTGTCTGCTTGCGTACACGCTTTTGTATGGCTTCAGCCACGTGTACAGGGTGCTTCGGGGGATATGGTGCAGCTCACAGAGATCCTTGACCGATGTGCCGTTCCAGTACTGGTTGACAATATCGGTTTTCTGCGCAGGGGTGAATTTGGTATTCATGGGGATACCTCCTTAAAATGGTATCCCTTATTATACATTTTTCCGCTATGTTGCTAATCGGCCAATTATTTGATACAATATTAATCTATAATGCGTTAAGAATTGAGGAGGACATGCAAAAGGCCCCAAAAACTCAGCACTGCCGACAAATGAGCATCGCCAATCGTTATATCTATGCAAGGAGGATTTCAAGATGTCGAAAGCTGCATTGCGTACGGATGCGGATTTCGAGGCGTTCTATGAAAGACACTGGAAATATGTCTACCGCCTCTGCTTCACCTACATGAAAAGCGAAGCGGACGCGGAGGACTGCACGGAGGACGTTTTCGTCAAGGTCCTGACGGGGGAATACGCCTTTTCGGACGAGACCCACCAGCGGAAATGGCTGGCGGTGACGGCCATCAACCTGTGCAAGGACCGGCTGAAAAGCTATGCTCGCCGGAACGTGGGTTCCATCGACGACGATATGATGCCGGAGCCGGAGGTCCCCGCCGCCGAAGATCAAACCGACGTGCTGGAAGCAGTCATGGCGCTGCCGCCCAAGCTAAAGGACGTGATCTGGCTCTACTACTACGAGGGTTACGCCACGGATGAGATCGCCCGCGCTTTGGGCCGCCCGCCGTCCACGGTGAGAAACCAGATGAAGGACGCAAGAAATCTGCTGAAAAATACATTGGGAGGTGATCCACGGTGAACGAGAACAGAGATGCCCTTATCCGGGAGACAATCGACAGGATCGAGCCCTCGGACGGGGCAAGGGAGCGGATGCTGGCCAATATCCGGCGCAAGGCGGAGCGGCAGGCTGCCGCTCCCGAGGGAACGGGTAAAACCTCGGTTTCTGCATCGCTCCGGCTCAAACGCTGGACGCTGCCCATCGCCGCCTGCCTGGTGATCGCGGTGGCCAGCGCGGCTTTTTTGCCAAAGCTCTTCCACAGCGGCGACGACCCCGGTCTGACCACCGGAGGGCCGGACCTCACGCAGATCACCAACCCATTTGTGCAGGTGGAGGATGCAGCGGCCATCGAGCAGGCGCTGGATATCCGGGTCGACGCCCCGGATGGGGCAGAGGATGTGGTCTATTCCGTCGTGGACGGAGAGATAGCGGATATCTCGTTCCTGTATGGGGACCACGGCTATACCCTCCGGGCCTCCCGGCAGGGCGGTGATTTCTCCGGGCTCTACGGCCAGCCGGTCACGGAGGAGCAGATCGACTCCGCCAACGACGCCGTATACGTGGCTTTGCGGGAGGGGGAAGAAAGCTCTTCCAAAATCACCTGGACCGACGGGAAAATCACCTACGTCCTCCTGAACACGGACGGCGCCGACGCCGACGCCATGCAGCGGCTCTACGGCCTGGTACACTGAAAAAGCAGAACATGGTCGGGAGATTTCCGGTTTT
This sequence comes from uncultured Oscillospiraceae bacterium, assembly GCA_947168655.1. GTDB lineage: Bacteria > Bacillota > Clostridia > Oscillospirales > Oscillospiraceae > Vescimonas. Next base: position 3,624 of record CAMVMU010000039.1, on the reverse strand, counting down.
TGCGGAGATCTCCCGACATTTTGCATCTTTGGATCGTTATTCCAACAGAGGGGAGGGGCCGGATGCGGCTGGACCTCCTATCGGACAAAAAAGCGAGAAACGAGGTAGTATGACATGAAAAAATGGATCGCTCTGATGCTGGCAGCCGTGACGCTGCTTGCCCTGACCGCCTGCTCCGGCAGCGGAAGCAAGACCGACCCGAAAGGAAACCCCGACCTCATCCCCGCCCAGATCGAGGCGGCCATCGCCAAGGCCATCGGCGAGGGCTACAACGCCACCGTGGACGTGCCGGAGGAGGAGCTGTACAGCTGCGCTCTGCGGGACGCAGACCTGGGGAAGCTGGAGAGCTACGTGGCCAGGCAGAGCGCCGTCCCCTCCGTGTATCAGGACAGCGTGGTGATCGCCAAGTGCGCCGACGCCGCCTATGCCGACGAGCTGGTGCCGCAGTTCAACGACTATTTCAATCAGGTCTTGAGCTACAACGGCATGTACCCCATGGAGCCCCATAAGATCGCGGGCACGCGGATCTACAAGGCCGGCAGCATCGTGATGTTCATCATTGCGGGCGCTTCCCCCGACGAGGGCATGGACGACGCGCAGATGGCCGCGCTGGCCGAATCGGAATATGAAAAGATCGACGGCGCCATCAAGGAGCTTCTGGGCTATCTGCCGGAGAACCTGGCTGTGGAAAAAGAACCTGAGGAGGGCTCCGGCGAGAGCGCCGTCTTTGACCCCGGCGCATCCGTTGTGGGCGGCTGATCTGCCATGGTCTTTTCCAGTCTGACGTTTCTGCTGTTGTTCCTGCCGGCAGTGCTGCTGGTCTATTGCCTGGCGCCGCGGCAGGGCAGGAACGCCGTGCTGTTCCTGTTCAGCCTGGTGTTTTACGCCTGGGGCGAGCCCGTCTACGTGTGCCTGATGCTCTTTTCCACCGCGCTGGACTATACCTGCGGGCAGCTGGTGGAAAAGCACCGGGGCACGCCAAGGCAGAAGCTGGGCCTGATCGTCTCCGTCTGCGTCAATCTGGGGCTGCTGTTCTTCTTCAAGTACACCGACTTCTTCATCGGTACGATCAACGGGGTGCTCGGCACAGCGATCCCGCAGCTGCACCTGCCCCTGCCCATCGGCATCTCCTTCTACACCTTCCAGACCATGAGCTACACCATCGACGTGTACCGGGGCGAGGCGAAGCTGCAGCGGAACATTCTCTCCTTCGGCGCCTACGTCTCGCTATTTCCCCAGCTCATCGCCGGGCCCATTGTCCGCTACCAGGATATCGCGGATCAGCTGGACGGGCGAGTCCACAGCTTTGACAAGTTCAGCGACGGCGTGAAGCGGTTTGTGACGGGCCTGGGGAAGAAGGTCCTGCTGGCCAACAATATTGGTTTGCTGTGGAGCGCCATCTCCGCTACAGACGTAGCAAAACTGACTGCCGTTGGCGCCTGGCTGGGAGTGGTCGCCTTCGCTTTCCAGATCTACTTCGACTTCTCCGGCTACAGCGATATGGCCATCGGCCTGGGCAAGATGTTCGGCTTCGAGTTTTTGGAGAACTTCAACTACCCGTACATCGCCGGGAGCGTCACGGAGTTCTGGCGGCGCTGGCACATCTCCCTGGGCACCTGGTTCCGGGACTACGTCTATATCTCCCTGGGTGGGAATCGCGGTGGCTTATGGCGGCAGCTGCGCAACATCGCCGTGGTCTGGCTGCTCACCGGCTTCTGGCACGGCGCCGCGTGGAACTTCGTCCTGTGGGGCGCCTGGTTTGGTATATTGCTGATCTGTGAAAAGCTGTTTCTGCTGAAATGGCTGAAAAAAGCGCCCGGCGTGGTGGGGCAGCTCTACACCAAGCTGGCGGTGCTTTTGAGCTGGGTACTGTTCACCTTTGACGACCTGGGAAAGGGCTGGGCCTATTTCCGGGCCATGCTGGGCGCCAGCGCCGGCTTCGTCAACACCGCCGCGCTCTATCAGCTGTTGTCCTATCTGCCGCTGCTGGCGATCTGCGCCGTGGCGTCCACGCCGCTGATGAAGCGACTCTACGAGCGGATGAACGCTGCGTGGGGCCAGAGACTGCTGGCGACGGCAGACGCGGCCCGTGTCCTGGTGCTCTCCGCCATGTCCGCGGCGTACCTCATCAGCGGATCGTACAATCCGTTCCTGTATTTCCGGTTTTAGGAGGCGGCCATGAGGAACAAGATCATTACCATTCTGTTTTGCCTCCTCCTACTGGCAGGCGTCGCGGCACATCTCCTGACGCCGGACCGGTATTACTCCGAAAATGAGAAGAGGACGCTGCAGCGGCTCCCGGCGGCTTCCTGGACGGCTATAAGCTCCGGGAAATTCGGAGATGAGATCGAAGACTACCTGGCTGACCAGTTTCCCGCCAGGGACGACTGGGTGACGGTCAAGACCCTGATGGAGCGCGCCATGGGCAAACGGGAAAGCGGCGGCGTGTACTTTGCAGCTGACGGCTATCTCATCGAGACCCACAAGTCGCTGAACAGCCGGCAGCTTGTCGCCAACGTGGCCGCTGTAAAAGCGTTGCAGGACGCGCTGGTCGGGAACGGCGTGCCCCTGCGCTTGATGCTCATCCCCACAGCGGGAACGATTCTGCGGGAGAAGCTGCCGCTATATGCGCCCGAGGCCGATCAGCATGCGGTGATCCGGTATGCCGGGGAGCAGGGGTTGAACGTGGTGGACGTGACGGACGCCCTGCGTGCCCATGGCGACGAATATATCTTCTACCGGACCGACCACCACTGGACCAGCCTAGGCGCATATTACGCTTATGCGACATGGATGCAGGCGAAGGGCGAGAGCCCCGACCCGCTCTCCGCGTGGACCGTGGAGCAGCTCTGCGACAATTTCCAGGGCACCACGTATGCCAAGGTCAACTACCCCTTTGCCCCCTGTGACGTAATCGACGCCTACTATAAGACGGAAACGCACCGGGTGGACTACAATGGCGGCAGATACGTCACGGGCAGCATCTACGAGCGCAAGTTCCTGGACGGCTCGGATCAGTACGCGACCTTCCTCAACTCCAACCAGGCCACCACAATGGTTGGCGGCGAGGGAGAGGGCCGGCTGCTGATCCTCAAGGACTCCTATGCCAACTGCTTTGCCCAGTTCTGCGTGGACGACTACGAGGAGACCCATCTCATCAACATGCGCTTCTTCCGCGGCTCGGTGCAGGCGTACGCAGAGGAGCACGACATCACCGAGGTTCTGGTTCTCTACAATATTCCCAACTTTGCCGAGGACACCGGCATCACGAGCTGCGGGAAATAATGTAGCGGCGGCGAAGCCTGGAGTGGGAGGTTGAATTCAGCTTAGATGGAAAACGCACAGAAGCAGATGCCATCTTTTCTGCAACGATTATCTCACGCCCTGGATAGAAATGGAATAAACCAGTGGTTAATGAACTTAACCACTGGTTTATGAATGACAAATTGAAGCAAAGGAATAAAAATGTCGGCAGAAACCGACAGAAATGAAAAATATCTTTTTTGGTGCTACGTGCCATGTTGTGCAACCAAAAAAGATATTGCACCGGAAAACCCCGATACCTCAATGTGCACAGAACCAGATTGTGCGGACAGCACAAAAAGCCCCTGGTGTAGGAAAAAC
>CAMVMU010000038.1 GCA_947168655.1 uncultured Oscillospiraceae bacterium | reverse complement strand
CGGGCGCCCCACGGGCGCATCAACACCACCGAGCGGGAGGCCGGCGAGCGCAAGCACGACTTCGAGGACATCGAAATCGGCCTGACCTGCGAGGGCGCCTGCACCGAGGCATCCCGCTGCCTGCGCTGCGACCACTTCGGCTACGGCATTTTCAAGGGAGGGAGGACGACAAAATGGTAACGCTGACCATCGACAAGAAAACCGTCACCGTTCCGGATGGTACCACCATTCTGGACGCGGCCCGCTCCATCCATCTGGACATCCCCACGCTGTGCTATCTCAAGGACATCAACGAGATCGGCGCATGCCGCGTGTGCATGGTGGAGGTGGAGGGCCAGGATCTGCTGGTCCCCTCCTGCGACAACGTGGTGCGTGAGGGCATGGTGGTCCACACCAACTCCCCCCGCGTCCGGGAAGCCAGGCGAGTCAATCTGCAGCTGCTGCTGAGCCAGCATGATGTGAAGTGCACCAACTGCACCCGCAGCGGCAACTGCAAGCTGCAAAAGCTCTGCAACGACTGCAATCTGCTGGAAAACCACTACATCACCGAATTGAGCCATACTCCCGACGACACCTCCAACCCTGTGGTCCGCTTTGAGAACCGCTGCATCAAGTGCATGCGCTGCATCCAGGTGTGCGACAAGATCCAGGGCATGGGCATCTGGGACGTGATGGGTACCGGCTCCCGCACCACCGTAGGCGTATCCAGAGCGCGTCATCTGGGCGAGTCCGACTGTACCTTCTGCGGCCAGTGCATCACCCACTGCCCCGTGGGCGGTCTCCAGGAGCGGGACGACACCGACATGGTGTTAGATGCCTTGGCTGATCCCGATACCGTCACCGTGGTGCAGATGGCCCCCGCCGTCCGCGCCGCCTGGGCCGAGTATTTCGGCCTGGATCCCAAGTTCGCCACGGCCAAACGCATGGTCTCCGGCCTCAAGCAGATGGGCTTTGACTACGTGTTTGACACCAACTTCACCGCGGACCTGACCATTATGGAAGAGGGCAGCGAGTTCATTGAGCGCTTCACCCACCGCGACCGCTATACCTGGCCCATGTTCACCAGCTGCTGCCCCGGCTGGGTACGGTTCCTGAAGGGGCAGTTCCCCTCCTACACCAACAACCTCTCCACCGCCAAGTCCCCCCAGCAGATGTTCGGCGCCGTGGCCAAGAGCTATTTTGCCGAGAAGATCGGCGTGGATCCCCACAAGATCTTTGTGGTGTCTCTGATGCCCTGCACCGCCAAAAAGGCGGAGTGCGCCCTGCCCACCATGACCGATGCCTGCGGCGACCCCGATGTGGACGTGGTGCTTACCACCCGCGAGATTGTGCGTCTGTTCCGCAGTGAGCAGATCGACCCGTCCGTGCTGGAAGAGACGGAGTTTGACTCCCCTCTGGGCACCGGCACCGGCGCCGCTGTCATTTTCGGCTCCACCGGCGGCGTGATGGACGCAGCCCTTCGCAGCGCCTACTATCTGGTCACCGGCTCCAATCCCGATCCCGACGCCTTCCAGGATGTCCGCGGTATGGAGGGCTGGAAAGAGGCAACCTTCGCCATCCCCGGCGCCGGCAACGTCCGCGTGGCGGTGGTCAGCGGCCTTGCCAACACCCGCCGCCTGATGACCGCCCTGGAGGAGGGCCGCGCGGCATACGACTTCGTGGAAGTCATGGCCTGTCCCGGCGGCTGCGCCGGCGGCGGCGGCCAGCCCATCCACGACGGTCAGGAGCTGGCCGACGAGCGCGGCAAGATCCTGTGGGCCATCGACAAGGGCGAGAAGCTCCGTTTCTCCCACGAGAATCCCGACGTTATTGCTCTGTATCAGGAGTATCTTACCGCTCCGCTGGGCAAACGCTCCCATCATCTGCTCCACACCGATCACAACGGGTGGAAGATGCCCACACAGAAATAACGATCCCAGCCAATACGTCCGGGGCAACCGCCCCGGACGTATTTTTTCACGGTTTCACCTCTCCCCCCCTTGTTTGCAGTTCCCCGATGTGGTATGATTATGTAAACAAGAAAGGTGGATGCTTTTTATGACGCAGGTACCCGCAAACAACAGACGATGGAAACCCGCTCTGCTGGTCATACTGCTCCTGCTCATTGCCGCGGTGGTGGGCGGACTGCTGTGGTGGAAGCTCCCCCGCCGCGCCTATACCGCCCGGGAGCTTGGCATCGAGGAACTCAGCAGCCCCACGGATGCCGATGGAGACGGTGTGGACGACTGGCACGACATCATGCTGGGCGCACGGGACTATATCGCCACGGATCCCCATTACAAGAGCCAATACTACGTAGGCGGCTATCCGGATGACGGCTACGGCGTTTGCACGGACGTGGTCTGGCAGGCGTTCCGGGCTGCCGGGTATGAGCTGAAGGATCTGGTGGACGCCGACATTGCCGCCTATCCCGGGCGATACGATAACATTACCACTCCCGATCCCAACATTGACTTTCGCCGTGTCAGCAATCTGGACAGGTTCTTCCGGGCCAACGCTCTGGTGCTGACCTGTGACTTTGACGATCCGGCTCAGTGGCAGCCCGGCGACATTGTTACCTTCGGCAGCAGCGATCATATCGCCATCTGCTCGGACAAGCGCCGAGCCGACGGCATCCCCTGGATCATTCATCACGGCAACCCCGTGGAGGATGCGGTGGAGGCCGACCAGATCATGCGCTCCGCTGTGACGGGCCACTATCGCTGGATCAAAACGCCCTGAGCCGGACGCCGCCCGAAAAAAACGTCACCTCTTGTCTTTGCGTCCATTTTGTGGTAATATGTACATCAATCTCAGCGGATAAAGGAGGCAGTTTCCATGAGCAAAAAAGCCACATTTACTCTGATCGGACTTGCCCTGGTCGCCGTCGGCGTCTTTATGTTTTTTAAGACCGTCCGGGTCTACTCATGGGGCTTTTACCGGATATGGAACGACATTTCTACCGGCGGCATCGTTATCGCACTTCTCCTTCTGGACGTCGTCATTTATGTTGCCACGCAGAATAAAATCGCCAAAATCATGATCCCGGTCCTGCTGGCACTGCTTGTTCTGCTGCTGATTTTGGGCACGCATCTGACCTTTGTGGGTTCTCTGCTGGACCTGCTGCTGATGCTGGTACCCACAGCCATCGGTGCCGGTCTTCTTCTGCGGGCGGCATGGTGGAAGAACGAGGATTCCAATTGACTCCGTAATAAATGCGTGATCAAGTTGATGGGAGCGCCTTCTCGGCGCTCCCTTTTTGTCTGATTTTCCCGTGGTCAGGGCAGTATCAGGTCCTCTGCTTTTTCTTTTTGGGAATTCGCAGCTCCCCATTGCTTTTGCGGAAAAATGTGGTATACTTATTTTGTATCGCCATGCGATATTTGTCGCATTATGTCAAGCGATCCTGTGACGTCTTCCTTGTCCGGCGCATTTTATTGCATGAAGCAGACCTGCGGCGGGCAAGATACTATTAACCATTTCCAATTGGAAGAGAGGTATCTTTATGAACCAATACGTGATCCACGGCGGTCATCCCCTGTTTGGCGAGATCACCGTCAGCGGCGCAAAGAACGCCGCCGTTGCCATCATTCCCGCCGCCCTGCTGGTTGACGGCGTGTGCCGCATTGAAAACGTACCCCAGATCAGCGATGTGACCCTGTTCTTCTCCATTCTGGAGGAGTTGGGCGCTAAGGTCCGGGTGCTGAACCGCCACGCTGTGGAGCTGGATTGCCGCAGCATCCACTCCACCAAGCCCTCCTATGAACTGGCCCGCCGCATCCGCGCCAGCTATTATCTGGTGGGCGCCCTGCTGGGCCGGTTCGGCGAGGCCACTGTGGCGATGCCCGGCGGCTGCAACTTCGGCGTGCGCCCCATCGACCTCCACGTCAAAGGCTTCCGTGCCATGGGCGCCGAGGTCACCGAGGGCGGCTTCATTGAGGCCGTCGCCAAGGACGGCCGACTGAAGGGTGCCAACATCTATATGGATCAGGTCAGCGTAGGCGCCACCATGAACGTGATGATGGCCGCCGTGCTGGCTGACGGCGTCACCACCATCGACAACGCCGCCAAGGAGCCCCACATCGTGGACCTGGCCAACTTCCTCAACTCCATGGGCGCCGATATCAAGGGCGCCGGCACCGATTCCATCAAGATCCGAGGAGTGGAGAAGCTCACCGGCGGTACCTATTGCATCATCCCGGATCAGATTGAGGCCGGCACCTATATGGCGGCTGTGGCCGCCACCGGCGGTCAGCTGCTTATCAAAAACGTGATCCCCAAACACATGGAGTGTATTTCCTCCAAGCTGCAGGAGATGGGCGTGTCCATCGAGGAACACGACGACGCTCTGCTGGTGCGCCGCAGCGAGCCGCTGCAGCGGACAAATGTGAAGACCCTGCCCTATCCCGGTTTCCCCACCGACATGCAGCCTCAGATCACCGTGGTGCTGGCTCTGGCCGAGGGCACCAGCATTGTCACCGAGGGTGTGTGGGATAACCGCTTCAAGTATGTTGGCGAGCTCAAGCGTCTGGGCGCCCAGATCCAGGTTGACGGCCGCGTTGCCGTGGTGGAGGGCGTTGGACGCCTGGAGGGCGCGCCCATCCAGGCCTGCGATCTTCGGGCCGGAGCTGCGCTGGTCATTGCCGGACTTGCCGCGCATGGCACCACCACCTTGGGAAGCGTTCAGTATATTGAGCGCGGCTATGAGGACATGGTGGGCAAGCTTCGTGCCGTTGGTGCCGACATTGAGATGGTGGATCTGCCCGAGCCCGAGAAGCAGGAGCAGACTGTCAGCTGATCAGATCACCCATACAGCGTCCGCCCGGAATACCCGGGCGAACGCTGTGCGCGTCGACAATGAATTGTCTCCACGCACAGGCGTTTTCCGAGCTTCTCGGAGAAGCTCGGAAAACGATGATTGAAATCCTGAAAGACACCCTTGATGGGTTTCTTTCAGACTATCTTCCTTTCCGATGATCGAGGCTTTTGGGCTTTGTTTGCAGCACCGGCGTCCGCCCGGAATACCCGGGCGAACGCTGTCTTTATCATTTACACAGTACGAGGTAACACCGCTTTGATCACCTTACATACTCTGGCCAGCGGCTCCGAGGGGAACTGCCTCCTCGTATCTTCGGGTGCCACCCACCTGCTGCTGGACGCCGGGATCTCCTGCCGCCGCATCAATACCGCCCTGGGGAAACTGGGTCTCTCTCTGAGCGATGTGTCCGCCGTGCTCATCACCCACGACCACAGCGACCATATCTGCGGACTGGACACCATGGCCCGCCGCTGGCAGATCCCTGTTTACGCCAGCCCCGCCGCCGCGCGGCATCTGAGCTACCGCATTGCCGGGATGGAGCCTCTGCTCCGCCATGTAGGCTGCGGCGTTTCCTTTCCCATCGGCGATTTTGCCGTCACTGCCTTCCCCACCTCCCACGACGGCCATGGCGGTGTGGACTATCGCTTCGACTGCGGCATTGCCTCAGTCGGTGCCATCACCGACACGGGATATGTCACGGAGGAGGCGCGGCATACGCTTGCCGGCGTGGAGCTGCTGGTGCTGGAAAGCAATCACGACGTGGAGCTGCTGCGCAGCGGCCCCTATCCCTATTCCCTGAAGGCACGGATTCTCAGCGACCACGGCCACCTGAGCAACGACGCGGCCGCCGCTTTTGCCGCCGAGCTTGCCCGGAGCGGCACACGCCAGATCGTGCTGGCTCATCTGAGCCGGGAGAACAATACGCCCCAGCGTGCGCTGGATACCGTGCGTCTGGCTCTGTCCGGCATGGACGTTTCTGTGGAGGTAGCCCCAAGGGGCGAATTGAGCCGCGCCTATGTGGCGGAGGGTGTGCCATGCAGAAGATAACCGTTTTGTGCGTGGGCAAGCTAAAGGAGAAATTCTATATCGACGCTCAGGCCGAATACGTCAAGCGTTTGAGCCGCTACTGTAAGCTGGAACTCATTGAACTGCCGGAGCAGCGTCTGCCGGAGGATCCCTCCCCCGCCCAGATCGCACAGGCGCTGGAGACGGAGGCATCCACCATCCGGGAAAAGCTGCCCAAGGGCGGCGCTCTGGTGGCTTTGGCCATAGAAGGCAAGCCCTGTTCCAGTGAGGAGCTGTCACGTCGGCTCTCTGACTACGCCGTGGCAGGCAAGACACAGGTGACCTTTCTCATCGGCGGCAGCTTCGGGCTGGATGCGTCTTTGAAAAAGAGCGCCGACTGGCAGCTGAGCATGTCGCCCATGACGTTTCCCCACCACATGGCCCGCGTCATGCTCCTGGAGCAGATCTACCGGGCATTCCAGATTGAACTGGGGACAAAATACCACAAGTGATCCGTCATATTACCGACGGCATCCCATATCTGTAAGGAGGACGACACCATGGACATCTCCCATTGGGCCCACGGCCCCGGCGGCCCTGCCTGGCCCACCGATGAAAAGGGCGAGAAGATCCCCGCCCGCCAGCTGCGGCACACTCTGGACAACGTGGCCGACGCCGAAATGACCATCTCCCTGCTGGCTGCCTACGGTATCCCCTGCTTTCCCTACTATGACGGGGAGGGCGTCACCGGCAAGGTGATCAGCGGCTTTTCCGGCTTCGGTGCGTCACTGTACGTGCCGGAGACCATGTATGACGACGCAGAAGCTCTGCTGAACGCGGAGATAATCGAGGATGAGGAGGATCAGGAGAAATGAGCATCAACTATCGTCAGGAATATGAGAAGTGGCTCCACAGCGACGCCATCACCGAGGCTGAACGCGATGAGCTGAAAGCCATCGCAAACGACGAAAAGGAGATCGAGAGCCGGTTTTACGGCCCTCTGGAATTCGGCACCGCCGGATTGCGGGGCACCATGAAGATGGGCCTGCACCAGATGAACGTCTACGTGATCCGCTGGGCCACCCAGGGTTTCGCCCAGATCATCTGCGCTGAGGGCGAGGAGGCAAAACGCCGCGGCGTGGCCATCTGCATGGACTGCCGCAACCACTCCATGGACTTCGCCCGTGCCGCCGCAGAGGTCTGCGCTGCCAACGGCATACACGTCCGCATCTTTGAGAGCCTGCGCCCCACCCCAGAGCTGAGTTTCGCTGTGCGGCACTACGGCTGCCAGGCTGGCATCAACGTCACCGCCAGCCACAATCCCAAGGAGTATAACGGCTACAAGGTCTACTGGGCTGACGGTGCCCAGCTGCCTCCCCATCACGCCGACGCCATCGCCAAGGCTCTGGAGGGCATTGACATCTTTGACGGCGTCAGGCGCATGGACTTCGACGAGGCCAAGGCACAGGGTCTCATCGAGATTATGGGCGAGGAGACCGACAATGCCTTTATGGACAACGTCTACGCCATGATCAACGACAAAGCCTCCATGGCCGCCGTGGCGGACACCTTCAAGATGGTCTACACCCCCTTCCACGGCTGCGGCCACAAGCTGGTGCCCCAGGCTCTGCGGGAGCTGGGTGTGAAGCACCTCTATTGTGTGGAGGAGCAGATGGTGCTGGACGGCAACTTCCCCACTGTGGTCTCCCCCAACCCAGAGAATCCCGAGGGTTTCTACCTGGCCATCGAGCTGGCGGACAAGGTAGGCGCCGACTTCATTCTTGGCACCGATCCCGACAGCGACCGCGTGGGCATCATGGTTCGCGCCAAGGACGGCAGCTTCATTCCCGTCACCGGCAACCAGACCGGTGTGCTGCTGGCCGACTACCTCATCGGCGCCCTGCGCCGCGCCGGCACCATGCCCGAAAATCCCGTACTGCTGAAGACCATTGTCACCACCGAGATGGCCCGCAAGGTGGCCGAGGAAAACGGCGTCACCTGCTACGACACCTTCACCGGCTTCAAGTTCATGGCCGAGAAGAAGAACGCCCTGGAGGCCACCGGCGAGGGCAAGGTCATCTTCTCTTACGAGGAGAGCTACGGCTACATGCTGGGCGACTATGTCCGGGACAAGGACGCCGTCACCGCCTCCATGCTGCTCACCGAGATGGCCGCCTGGTATGCCACGAAGGGCATGACCCTGTACGACGCCATCAACGCCCTCTATGAGAAATACGGCTGGTACGGCGAAAAGACCCACAACCTGGTGATGCCGGGTCTGGACGGCCTGGCCAAGATGGCCGCCCTCATGGCCGGCCTGCGGCAGAATCCCCCCACCGAGATCGCCGGGGTCAAGGTGGTCACCCGGAAGGACTACACCGACGGCTCCGTCATTGACTGTGACACCGGCGCTGTCAGCGCCATGGAGCTGAAGGGCTCCAACGTGCTGCGCTATGAGCTCTCCGACGGCACCACCATTCTGGTCCGTCCCAGCGGCACCGAGCCCAAGATCAAGGTCTACGTACTGACCATCGGCGCCGACGCGGCGGAGCGTGATGCCAACCTGACCAAGTACGGCCGCTGGGTAGCCACCCTGGCGGAGTAAGATAATTTGTTCTTGACCTCGCAATATCTGCACCCCCTATGGTAAGAACAATTACGAAAGGAAGGATTCATCCTATGGAAGACAAGAAAAAGCTGGATTTGAAGAGTCTCCGTGAGAGCGTATCTGACAAAGCCAGAGTTGGGTTTGCAAAGGCAAAAGACAGCGCTGGCAAAATTAAGGATTCTGTCATTCAATCCATTGATCAAACCGGCGATGGTAAATTTGGAAAGGAAGATATTGCTGAAATCAAGCGACAGCTCCAGGAGAAGCAGCGTCAAGCCAAGCTAAGGCGCGATCTTGATGCACTCAATCCGGTTTTTCCGAGCGATTTGTTGGGAACAGATTTCTTTCTTCCCAAAATGGTTCAAGTCGCTGAAATGGACAAGAAACATGCCGCGAGCAGCGTATGTGTTGGTTCGATCGGTCACGAGACTCTTGTAAAGGAACTCCGGGTTGTTACCGTTTATCCCGACAGAGTGGATGAGTGGGGTGACCTGAAATTCTATCCAAACAAAGATCAAGAGTATTATTACATGAGTCCCGTTGACTCTCACCAGTTTATTGCAGTAAGTCTATTCTTTGATTATTTGAGGCAGGCGCGTGTCAGTGAATTGGAAAAAATTGCTCAGGACCTCGGCGCGACTTACTTCAAGGTCTCCATTGGGGAACGGGCGGAGCAACAGAAAAAGAATCAAATGACGCACAAATCAAGTCAAACAGCCAACATTCCGATAAAAGGAATTGGAGCACACGAAAAAACGAATGTTGAACATTCAGTAGTCTCTGTGGACATTTCAAGCGTAAAAATAGATTCAGAATCTTCTTTTAAAGGGCACGATCCCGTAACTCCGCAGCTGGTTTATTATCGTAACGAACCACAAATTCAAGGGTTGGTAAATAGCCGCCTGGATAATTCCAATAGAATTACCAAAAAGCGGTTTACACTTGAGGCCTCTCAAACCTGCGGTATTACACAGAAAGATATTGCCAACATTGATACCGCATTGTCGATTAAAAAGATTGGCGGCAACAGTGCCCTTGTCAGCACTTTTGCACATGAGGCACACCAGGAAGTACGGCGTGTTTTCCAGTATGATATTGAGTTTTGAAATATTAATGAAAACAATCGACAAACCGGGTGCAGCTATTTAAGCCGCACCCGGTTTGTTCCCTTTATAATCTTTTGTCTCACAGTGTCTTGGACCGCTCGTTGGCGTAGAAGAACATCGTCAGCGGCTCCGTTTTCCCACGCCGTGTACAGGCAGATCCCTTGACATTCCGGAAGGCTTGTGATAGCATGATTTTAACGTGGGAGTGCAGGTGAAGTCTCACCCGCTCCTCCAATTAAACGGGAGGGATATTCCATGACTGACTACAAAGATGAAATCAAAGAAAGAGCCGGTGAAATTGCCGGTGAGGTGAAAGGCGCGGTGAGTGACATCACCGGCGACACCAAGGGTACCTTCCAAAGTGTGAAGGAAGAGACTCAGGAGGTCTTTCAGGAGGCCAAGGCCGCTGTCACCGGTACGAAGCTGGATTCCGCCGAAACCGAGGGCGCAGCCGGTTACCGTGCTGACAACTCCACCAGCAGCGGCTCCGCTACTGCCGCACTGGTTCTGGGCATCCTCGCCATCATCTTCTCCTTCATCAAGCTTCCTCTGATCGGTAGAATTCCTCTGATCGGTCTGATCCTGGGTGTTCTCGGTCTCGTGCTGGGAGCCAAAGCTCGCAAGCAGTCCCAAACCAATTTGGCCACCGCCGGTCTCATTTGCAGTATCGTCGGCTTGGTCATCTGCATTCTGCGGATCATCTTCTGAGTATCCGGCTGCTCCGGAAAAAACATTCTATGCGTCAAAAAAGGACGGGCATCAGCCCGTCCTTTTTTCATCCGAATATCAAAATATCACAGCGTCTTGGACCGCTCGTTGGCGTAGAAAAACAGCGCCAGCGTACCCGGTCCCACGTGGGAGCCGGTGATGGGCTCGTAGCCCACCACGTTGATGGGGCCGGTCTGCCCCGCCTGCCGCAGCAGATGCTGCAGGTGCAGGGCGTCCGCCGGGCAGTCCGCCTGGGCGATGCCCACGGGCTCGGTGGGATCGGTGCGTTTCTGGGCATACAGTTCCGCCAGACGCTCCACCGCCCGCTTCTTGCCGCGGACCTTGTCACGCATGACGATATGTCCTTCCTGGTCGCCGAAGAGGATGGGCTTGATCTGCAGCAGCTGCCCGGCCAATGCCGCGCCGCCCCACAGGCGCCCCGTCTTGCGGAGGTATTTCAGCTGATCCACCACGAAATACTGGTTCATCCGGTCGATCTGCCTCTCCATACGCGCGCACAGTTCGTCGATCTCCACGCCCTGCGCCGCCAGGTCGGCGGCCTCTATAGCGGGCTGCCCTTCACCCAGTGAGGCGCCGCGGGTGTCAAGGATCCTTACCTTACGGCCCGGATGCTCCTCCTCCAGCTCCTTGGCAACCATGCGCAGCAGCGCAAAGGTGCCGCTGATGCCGCTGGACAGACACAGGCACACGATATCGTCGCCCCGCTCCAGCACCGGCACAAAGGTGTCCCGGATGGAGCCGGGGCTGGGCATGGACGTCTTCACGTCGGAGCCCTTTCTCATGGCGCCGTAAAAGGCGATAGCGTCAAAGGGCGCAGCAGGGTCTACCTCCGCCCCGTTCACCGTATAGGATAACGGCAGCAGGGCAATATGGTGCTTTTCCACCACCTGCGGCGGCAGATTGGCCGCCAGATCGGTAAAGACTTGGATCACGGAACTCCTCCTATCTCCTGCCGGATGCAATCTGACAGGGCTGTCATTTCATTTTCGCGCCGGAGGGCAGTTCAGCAGCAGCTCCGGCTCAAAAGTGATATAATACAACTATCTCCTTCACGTAATATATCATATTACATAAATGTAGTCAATCACTATTTTTGTTAATATTCTATTGCGTTGTTTGTGGTTCTTTGCTATAATTACTACAGATAATCATCAAGGGGGGCACTGTCATGGATGATTTGAGAGCCACAGGCAAGCTTGCGCTGTGGGAGCGCCTGGCGGAGCAGGATTCCATGCCCGCGTGGGACGCTATTCCCAACTTTGGCGTGTATATGGATCAGGTGGTAACGCTGCTGGAGCAGTATTTTTCCTTCCTGCCCGAAGGCGGTGAGCGCATCGTCTCCTCCTCCGCCATCAACAACTACGTGCGGCTGAAAATCATGCCCGCTCCTGTGAAACGAAAGTACTACCGCGTTCATTTGGCGTATCTGCTGATGATCCTGCCCATGAAGCAGAGCATCTCCATCTCCGATATTCCGCGTATCCTGCCGGTGGACACCGATGAGGCCGGCGTCCGTGCCGCCTACGAGGATTACGCCGCCCAGTTCCGGAAAACGGCCAGTTTCTTCAACACACAGGTGGCGGACGTGCTCGGTGCCATGGAGGACGCTCCGGACAGGAGCGGTCTGAGCAAGCTGGCGTTGGAGAGTGTATTGATCTCATCTTTCGCCCGAATCCTGGCAGAGCAGCTGATTCCCCTGCAGGAGAAGGAGCAGGCAGAGACTTCCTCCACTTGAATTGTACGGCATCTACCCGTGTTTGACAAGTGAACGAATCGTAAACAATACCGCTCCCCCGGCTGAGCCGGGGGAGCGGTATCATCATATTCTGTCGTTATCTGCCGAAACGGCGGAGGATCTTCCTCACCGGACCCGCGATCAGATCACGCTCATAGCGATTCATGCCGAAGAACCACAGGAAGAAAGCGTATACCGCCGCGAAGGCGGCGCCCCACAGTACCACGCCCAGATAGCCGTTCACCGGCGCCCAGATGGCGATGGCTATGGCAGCCAGTAGCGGCACCGCCATACTCGGCAGGAGCTGGAAGATCTTTTTCCAGAACCGCGGGATATTCAACCCCACATAACGGTAATAGTACCAGTTGATGATCAGCACGTTGCCCACAAAGGTGGCGATCATGGTGCCGATGGCCGCACCCAGTCCCTCCAGCCACATGCACAGAGGGATGGAGATGATGGCGTTGGCAATGGCCACGGCCGCGTAGACCAGGGCGCTGAACCGGTGCATGTTTTTGGCCCGCAGGATCTCATAGCCCATCATCTGAACGTTGGGCCAGATAGTGGCAAAGAACAGCAGCATCGTGGTGAAATAGTCCACGGCGAACCGCTCGTCGCCGCCCCATTGGATCACAAATGTGCGTCCCACGGCCACAAAGCCCAGGAAGATACACCCCAGCAGGATGAACTGCAGTCGTCCGGTCTTGATAAACAGGGCGTCCATCTCTCGCATGGGCCGTTTTTCCGCCACCAGCCGGTGGACACGGGGCGTCAGCACATTGGATACGGCGGTGGCAAAGGACTGGTAAAAGATATTCAGCTGAGCTGCCACCGTGTAGATGGTAACGGCGGTGGTACCGTGGAGCCACAGCAGCAGCAGCCGGTCGATGGACCAGTTGAAATTATCCACCAGAATACCGATGAACACGAAGGTGGTAAATCCGAACATCCGCTTCATGAGTCTGAAGTCGTAGTGCCGGAAAGAAAAGCGCATCCTCAGCTTGAATACGCAGTAGTAGATATCCGCGATGATGGTGATGACGGTGAACGTCAGTGTCACCAGCGTCATGGTCACGGAGCGGAAACCCAGGATCAGCAGTGGGATCATCAGCAGGGGGTTGAGCACCTGCTTGAGCATCAGCATGATCTTCTGAAACAGATACCGTTCGTGAATGGTGATATGGGCGTTAAAGACGCTGGTCACCAGAAAAATAGCGGCGTTGACCGTCAGGATCCGCAGCAGTTTCTCGCCCAGGGCGATCTCCTCCGGCGTCACGTTGGCGCCGAAGATCACGTCACCGTGGAAAGACAGGGTAAAGCCGATGGCCAAACACACCAGACCCAGAAAACTGAAGGTCAGCAGGAACATGCCGTTGAGCTTGGCCATCATCTTTTTGTCATCCCGCACCTTGGCCCGGGAGTAATAGCGCACATAGGCGCTGCCCATGCCCAGGCTCAAAAGGTTCAGGTAGGACACGATGGGCAGTACCGACTGGTACAGACCGAACTCACTGTCACCCAGCCGCTGGATCATGATGGGGGTATAGATCAGGGAGATGGCGGTGCTCAGTGCCATGGAGACGTAGGACAAAATGGCGCCCGCGTGCACCTGATTGATCTGCCGCTTCGCAGCCATATCCTCGCCTCCTCTCCGCCCTGTCGGGACAAAACATCAATGTAGTATTATAGCGGATTTTCTCCCCGGTGTAAAGACCGGGATTTCTTGTGGATTTTTCACGCGGTCCATGATATGATGAGAAAAACAACGAAAGAAGGAGCGAAGACAAATGGATCTCACGGAACGCACCCTCTCCAGCCGGGAGGTGTTTCACGGCCGCATTGTCCGCGTTCGCGTGGACGAAGTTCGATTGCCCAACGGGAATACATCCTCCCGGGAAGTCATCGACCATCCCGGCGGGGTTTGCATCCTTGCTCTGGACGAGCAGAACCGCGCCGCCATCGTGCGGCAGTACCGCTACGCTTTCGGCCGCGTCATGACAGAGCTGCCCGCCGGTAAGCTGGAGAGCGGCGAGGAACCGTTTGTTACCGCCCGGCGTGAGCTGGCGGAGGAGGTGGGTGCCACAGCGGCAGAGTGGATCGATCTGGGCGAACTGATCCCCTCCCCCGGCTGCTACGCCGAGACGCTGCATATGTATCTGGCTCGCGGGCTCACCTTCCGCGCTCCCCAGCCGGATGAGGACGAGTTCCTGGAGGCGGAATTCGTACCGCTGGAGGAGCTGGCGGAGCGGTGCCTCTCCGGTGAGCTCCGGGACGCCAAAACCGTAGCCGCTGTGCTGAAAGCAAGGGCTCTCGGATATTGAAAGCCAATTCAAAACCGGTGCACGGAGAATTCCTTCCATGCACCGGTTTTTCTCTATTTTTGGTCCTTTGGGGAAGTAAGCTGTACGCCGTAAATGCCCAGGAGGATCATTACGCAAAACAGAAGCCCCCACCAGGAAAACGGCTCCTTCAGGATCACCACGCCGGCGAACACCGACACCGCCGTGGTCAGGTTGGCAAACACCGTCTCCTGTGCCACCGTCAGGTGTGTGATGGCGTAGGAGGACATGAAGTAGCACACCACCGAGCAGAACACGCCCAAAAACAGGATGGAGAGCAGATACTCCATCTCCCCCAGGGGCCGCAGGTAAACTTCCATATTACCCCGGGTGTGAGCCACTGCCAGCGCAGAAAACACCGCCGCCCCCACTGCCATCATCATATAGGTGCGCTCAAAGGGCGTAAACTCCGTGGAGATGCTTCGGCCAAGCAGCGTATAACCTGCCGCACCGCACACGGCGATCACCAGAGCGACGACGCCGATCCAGTCCAGGGAACCGGAACTCTTGCTCAACAGGCCGATGCCCACCACGCCGCCAACAGACAGCGCTCCGAACAGCACCTGGCCCGCCGTGGGCTTCTCCCCCAGTATGGGGGCGGCCGCCAGCACGGATACAATGGGGATCATGGCGATCATTACACCGGAAAAGATGCTGGTGGAGTGGAGCAGTCCGTACTGCTCACCCAGGAAGTAGACCACCGGCTCGGCAATCCCCAGCAGCACCAGCAGCCACCAACGCTTCCCTCTCAGCCGCAGCTTGGCGGCACCCACCAGCACCAGCACGGTCATGATGACGAAGGCCAGAATGAAACGGTGGCTCAGCAGCACGAAGATATGGGCCGACTCCTGACCGCGCTTGGAGGCCATGAAGCTGAAGCCCCAGAAGATATGCCCCACAATGGCGGACAGGAACGTATAGAGTTTTGTCTTTTGGTCCATGTCGATCCCTTTCTGTGTCAATCTTTGGGGCAGTAGAACGTCATTCCCACGCCGGTGTCCTGTACCAGGACCCCCAGCGGCATTCTGGCGGTGAGAATGGAGACGTAAATATCCCCCGCCGCGCCGGAGAAATTGGAAATCTGCCAGAAATAGGCCACCCAGAACCACTCCCGTGGCAGGACGATCATCAGCACGGTGAATACGATCCCCCAGAGGATCAGCGGCGCCAGGGAGATGGGCACATAGGCGTGCCGGTCGAAGTAATCCCTCTCCGATCCGGCAAAGGCGTACAATCCCGTGAAACCGAATCGGACCTGTTTTGCCCCGTAAAACTTCATCACGGCGGCGTGGGTCAGCTCATGGAGCACGATGTAGACAATCATGCCTCCCAGCATGACAAGGGGCTTTGTCAGTGTAAGCGTCACGGTGGTGTCGGGCTCAGCGGAAATCAAGGTCCACACCGGAACCACCAGGAAGTGACCCACCACCAGCATGACCACCATGATCGCCGCGGCGATTCCATTGATCCGCAGCGCAAGTCGCTTATCCTTCTGTATGTCGATCCGCAGATGCTCTTTGTAACCCACGGGAAGTTCTTTGAAAGAGTGCATATCACACCTCGTTTTTCACAGTTTTATCGTCAGTCCGCCATGAACCTCCGCTGTGCGGCATCCTGCACAGCGGCTTGTCCAACTCGATATTTGTATCATACCATATCCGGGGGTGAGATTTCAACACGTGTTCATCAACCCCGTCGGTGTATCAAATCCATTCATTTCTATCCAGATATTAAGCAGGAAATCCGAACATCGTTCCGGTGGAAACGATGTTCGGATTTCACAATGATGGTGGAGATGAGGGGAGTCGAACCCCTGTCCGAAAGCGCTTTGACAAGACTTTCTCCGGGCGCAGTCAAGTTTCTACGTTCCCTCCCCGTGATGGCACTTGACAGACATCACGGTTCAGTAGAGTCATGATGCGTGGGCGGGGCAACTCTTACCCGCCTCACGGACGCCACATAAACGACGCCTTCCCCGGCCTGTGGCCTCTCCGGTTCAGACGGTCACTGCGTTAAGCAGCGACGGCAACAGTATAATCGTTGTCAGTTATTTTTTAAGTTGCCCGTTTTAAGGTGGCCAGGCGCCACCGCCCGCTT
>CAMVMU010000037.1 GCA_947168655.1 uncultured Oscillospiraceae bacterium | reverse complement strand
TTCATTGTTTAATTTACAAGGTACACTCCCTGCCGCCCTTAGCGGCGGAACATTGTTATTATACGGCCGGTCATCCACATTGTCAAGACCTATTTTATCTTTTTTACAAGATTTTTTCGGCTGCATCGTGTGTCGCGGCGACAGCTTTCGTAGAATACCAAACCGCAGAGCAAATGTCAACACCTTTTTTATGAAAATCGGAAAGAAATATTCTGCCCTGATTTCAGATGACTTTTTGCTCCCCGTATGCTACAATAGTTTATATGTATTCCCCACGGAGGTCCATTTTATGCAGATCCGATATATGAATGCCACGTTCGGCGTATTGGCGCAGGCGGAATTGACGCTTCAGCCAGGCCTGAACGTAATATATGCGCCCAACGAATCCGGCAAGTCCACCTGGAGCCGCTTTATCCGCAGCATGCTGTACGGCGTCAACACCCGGGAGAAAACACCGCTGGCTGATAAGAACCGCTACGCCCCGTGGAGCGGCGCAGCCATGGGCGGGCGGATGGACGTGTCTGTTGGCGATGACGTCTACACGATCCGGCGCCGGACACGGCGGGCCAACGCCCCCATGGGAGACTTCTCCTGTACTTATGACGGGACAGCCACATCTGTGCCGGGCATTACGGCGCAGAACGCAGGGGAGCAGCTTCTCGGCATTACGCCGGAGGTGTTTGCCCGCAGCGCCTTTATCAGTCAGGCCGCCCTCCCGGTGGACCAGGACGCGGAGCTGGAGCGGCGCATCGCCGCGCTGATCACCACCGGTGAGGAGGAGACCTCTTATTCCGAGACCCACGAGCGGCTGCGGAAGCAGCAAAACCGCCGCCGGTA
The DNA here is from genome assembly GCA_947168655.1 of uncultured Oscillospiraceae bacterium. Lineage (GTDB taxonomy): Bacteria > Bacillota > Clostridia > Oscillospirales > Oscillospiraceae > Vescimonas. The sequence goes on along the minus strand of CAMVMU010000037.1, from coordinate 16,353 downwards.
CAACAAAAACGGCCAGATCCCCGCGCTGGAGCGGGAGATCAGTGAAATGGACGGTGCGTTGCGTCATCTGGATGAGCTGCGGAGCCAGCATCGCAGGATCGCCGGGCAGATGGAGATGCTGCAGGCGCAGCAAACAGATCTGCAGGCGCAGCAGCGTCAATGGGCGCTGCTGGAGAAACGGGCAACCTGGCAGCAGTTCCGGCAGGCCAGGGAGGATGCGGACCAGGCAGAGAACCGTCTGGCTGCGCTGCGGGAGCTGGCCGGCCAGCTCCCGGACGACAGTACGCTGGCTCACCTGGAGAACCAGTGTGCGATACTGACCAGCGGCGCCAAAGATATGCAGCGGGCGGCGCAGTCGGCCGAGATCGCCGTCAGTTCAGCTCATCTCGCCCAGCGGCAGTACAGCGAACACCCCCTCTATCCGGCGGATGAGGAGGGGCTTCTCAACCGCATAGAGAACATCGAGGTGCCGGATGTGCCGGCGAAATGGCCGTTCTGGCTCTTTGCCGCCCTCGCCGCATGCGCGTTGATGGCGGCGGCAGTGACCCTCGCTCTGCGCCTGAAGCCCCTCATCTGGGCAGTGGCTGCGGCGGTGGGTGTATGCAGCGCAGCCGCGGCTGTGCTGCGGCAGGTCAGTCGTACCCGCGCCGAGCGCCAGCGCAGCCAGCGCCAGCAGCAGCGGGCACTATTGTCCCAGCAGATAGAGGAATACCTCCCTCTCCGTGAGGCCAGCCGGGAGGCTGCCGATCAGGCAGCAGAAGCGGAGCGGCTGTATCAGGTCGTGCGCAGACAGCAGGAGGACGGAACAGCCTCGCTGCTGGAGAAGCTGACCCCCTACCGCTCTGCCGCCACTTTGGAGGAAGCCGCAGTCACCATGGGTGAGCTGCGGCGACAGAAGAACACGGTCGACGCAGCGGAGCTGCAGCTCCGGGAACAGCGGATGCGCCTGGAGTGGATGGAGCAGAATCTGCCGAAGGGCGATGCCCCCGATCTGGACACGCCGATCCAACAGCCCACCATGAACCAGGCTCAGCTCCATTCTGCTCTGGATCAGACAGAGGCCAACCTGCGCGCTACGCAGACGCGAATGGACACCCTGGCCGGACAGATCCGCTCCATGGGGGATCCGGATGATCTTATCAGTCGCCGGGAGCAGAAACAGCAGCAGCTCGATCGGCTGCAGGAGGAATATGACGCCATCGCCATGGCCATGGATGCGCTGGAAAACGCCAACCTGACTCTGCAAAATCGGTTTTCCCCTGCGTTGGGCGCCCGGGCTGCAGAAATATTTGCCGCCATCACCGGGGGAAAATATAACCGTGTCCTGCTGGGGCGCGACTTCTCTCTGGCGGCGGAGGCTGTGGGCGACACCGCTCAGCGCAACGTCCAGCTGCTGAGCCAAGGCGCCACTGATCAGCTCTATCTGTCCGTGCGGCTTGCCATCTGCGACATGGTGCTGCCCCGGGACAAGTCGGTACCGCTGATCATGGACGACGCCCTGATCACCTTTGACGACAGCCGACTCCACGCCGCGCTGGACTACCTGCTGAAGGAGGGCGAAAAGCGCCAGATTTTGCTGTTTACCTGCCAGCGGCGCGAGGCAGACTATCTGGCCGGGCGGGAGAATGTGAATCTCGTCGAACTGTAATACTGGACAAACCTCACGTTTCATGTTATAAGTGATACCGTATGCATTATTTAAGAAAGAAGGAGCAATACCCATGAGTGAATGCAACCATGACTGCAGCAGTTGCGGCGAGAGCTGCGCTGAGCGCAAGGGCGGAAGTCCCTTCCAGATCAAACCCCTGCGGGAGGGGTGCCGCGTCGGCAAAGTCTACGCCGTGGTATCCGGCAAGGGCGGCGTGGGAAAATCCATGGTCACCAGCCAGCTTGCCGTTGCCGTGCGGCGGGAGGGCTACCGGGTCGCCGTACTGGACGCCGACATCACCGGCCCGTCCATCCCCAAGGCATTTGGCGTACGCAGCCAGGCCCTGTCCACCGGAGACGCCCTGCTGCCCGTAGAGAGCGCCACCGGCATCCAGCTGATGAGCGTGAACCTGCTGCTGGAGCACGAGACCGATCCCGTCATCTGGCGCGGTCCCGTCATCGGCGGTGTGGTGCAGCAGTTCTGGGGCGATGTGCTGTGGGACGACGTGGACTATATGTTTGTGGACATGCCTCCCGGAACCGGTGACGTGGCCCTGAACGTGTTCCAGACCCTGCCCGTGGACGGCGTCATCATCGTGGCCAGCCCCCAGGAGCTGGTGGGCATGGTGGTGGAGAAGGCCGTGAAGATGGCTCAAATGATGAATATTCCCGTGGTGGGTCTGGTGGAGAACATGAGCTATCTGACCTGCCCCGACTGCGGCAAAAAGATCTATCTCTTCGGCGAGGGCAAGACCGAGGAGGCCGCCGCCAAGTACGGCGTGCCCCTGCTGGCCAGGATGCCCATTGACCCGGAGCTGGCCAAGCTCACCGACGACGGCTCCGTGGAGCTGTATCAGGGCAAGTGGCTCCAGGGCGCCGTGGAGGCCATTCTGAAGCGGTAACCGCGGCGGAAACCAAAAATGCAGGAAAGGAGCTTCCCCATGAGGACGATCCGGCGTGTGACCGCCTTGGCGCTGGCCTGCCTGATACTGCTGGGCATGACTGCCTGCAAGGCACTCCCCACCAAGGCTGAACAGTTTTCCATCCTGGTCCAGGGCAATCTGGACGAGATTTATCGGGGCCGGGCCAACGCCGGCTATCTGAAGCTCACCGGCAACACTGCCGAGGACGTGACTGCCAACTATGAGAACAGCCTGGAGCAGGAGGCAACCTTTTTCTGCGGCTATTACGGCATCACCAATCCCTCTGACCAGACCCGGTCGGAGATCGTGGAGCTCTACCGGAAGATCTATACCAACGCCAGCTATATCGTGGGCAAGAGCAAAAGGGTGGACGGAAACACCTACGCCGTAAGCGTAGAGATCCAGCCCCTGAACATCATGCAGACCGCCATCGACAGCCACCATGAGGCTCTGGCCGGATTCTATGAGAAGTACCGTGACGTCAGCAAGGAGGACCTCAGCGGCTGGGAACTGACAGCATTCGAGAGGGATTGGGCCAACGCCGTGATCGAGATGGTTCGCGCGCAGCTGGGCCACATCACCTACCGGGACAACGTGACCGTAGACGTCCGTGTGCTCCGGACAGAGGACGGGTTCTGGCAGATGAGCTCCGAGGATCTGCAGACGGTGGACGAACTGATCCTCTACTATCCCGCCAACTGACTGCAAAACAACAACAGAGCCGCGCTCCTGTGGGAGCGCGGCTCTGTTGTTGTTTTCTTTACGCTTCCTTTTCGAACACCCGGGCAAATTCCTCGGCGCTCATGGTCTCGTGCTGCAGCAGGTATTCCGCCACCTCGATCAGCTGGGGACGGTACTGCTCCAGAATGGCGCGGCAGCGGCCGTAGGCCTCGTCGATGATGCGGCGGATCTCCCCGTCGATCTCCGCGGCGGTCTTCTCGGAATAGGGCCTGGTCTGCGCCATGGACTTGCCGATGAAGACCTCATCGTGTCCAGCATCGAAGGCCACGGTGCCCAGACGATCCGACATGCCGTAGGTGCCCACCATCTTCCGGGCCATGGACGTGGCGCGCTGAATATCATTGGAGGCGCCGGTGGAGATGTCCCCCAGGATCAGCTGCTCGGCAGCGCGGCCGCCCAGGAGCGACACGATCTGCTCCAGCATAAACTCCCGGCTCAGATAGGAGCGATCCTCTTCCGGCAGGGCAATCGTCATGCCGCCCGCCTGCCCGCGGGGAACGATGGAGATCTGATGCACCGGATCGTGCTCCGGCAGGGCGTGCATGACAATGGCGTGGCCCGCCTCGTGATAGGCCGTCAGCTTTCGCTCCCGCTCCGGGATCACGCGGCTGTGCTTCTCCGGGCCTGCGATGACCTTGATCACCGCCTCGTCCAGCGCCTCCATGGTGATGGCGCGCTGGTCGCGGCGTCCGGTCAGCAGCGCCGCCTCGTTCAGCAGGTTCTCCAGATCGGCGCCGGTGAAGCCCGGCGTTCCCTTGGCAACGCGGCTCAAATCCACGTCCTCGGCAAGAGGCTTGTTGCGGGCGTGGATCTTCAGGATCTCCTCCCTGCCCTTGATGTCCGGCAGGCCAACGTATACCTGGCGGTCAAACCGGCCGGGGCGCAGCAGGGCGGGATCCAGAATGTCCACGCGGTTGGTGGCTGCCATGACCACCACGCCGTCGTTGTTGGTGAATCCGTCCATCTCCACCAGGAGCTGGTTCAGCGTCTGCTCCCGCTCGTCGTGGCCGCCGCCCAGACCGCTGCCGCGCTGGCGGCCCACGGCGTCGATCTCGTCGATAAAGACGATGGCCGGCGCCAGCTTTTTGGCCTGTTCAAAGAGGCTGCGGACGCGGCTGGCACCGACACCCACGTACATCTCTACGAAGTCAGAGCCGGAGATGGACAAAAACGCCACCTCTGCCTCGCCGGCCACGGCCTTGGCCAGCAGCGTCTTGCCGGTGCCCGGAGGGCCTACCAGAAGCACGCCCTTGGGGATGTGGGCGCCCAGATCCCAGAATTTTTCCGGTGCGCGCAGGAAGGAGACGATCTCCTCCAGCTCCTCTTTCTCCTCATCCGCTCCGGCCACGTCGTCAAACGTAACTCGCTTGTCGCGGGGTGACAGCGTCTGGATATGGGCCTCTCCGAACTGCGCCATCTTGTCGTTGGCGGGTCCTGCGCCGGTCATGCCGCGGATAAAATTCAACAGCAGCACAAAACCCAGAATCCCCAGCACGTACGGCAGCAGCAGCTGCAGCACGTTGGGGGAATGGCTGGCGTGATAGTCGTAATCCGTGATGATCCCCGCCGCCTTCTGCTGCACCACCAGATCATTCATATCCTCATAGAATACGGCAAAATCGTACAGGTCGCAGGTGGCGGTTGTTCCGTCTTTCAGCTTGGCGGTCAGGCGGGTGTTGGAGACGGAGAACTCCGTCACCTGCTCCTCCTCAAACAGCTGGCGCAGCTTGGCGTAGGTGATATTGCTGCCTCCCCGCAGCGCCATCACCAGAAAATAGACCGATATGGCGATCAGCACAAACAGCAGAATGCCGCCTGCGCCGATCCTTTTATTTTCCTTCAATATAAGACCTCCCTCTCAGCCGATCAGGTGGATGTCCTTCAGGACCGGCAGCGGAATTCCATCCCAGTTGGGCAGAAAGCCGATGGGATGGCGCTTCACCGGAATGCAGATCAGCACCCTCGCCCGCACGTCCGATACCCTGGTATAGGGATCGTCCCAGTACCGGCTGTCCGTGGAATGCTCGCGGTTGTCGCCCATCATGAAAAGGCAGCCCTCCGGCACCACGAAGGTCTTGTCGCTCCGGGTAATACCCTGGGCGGGCAGATAGTCCTCTTCCAGCCGCTGACCGTCGACATAGACGTAACCGTCGGAGAACGTGATCTTCTCGCCGGGCAGGCCGATGACCCGCTTGACCAGAAGCTTGCCCATTTCCCGGTTCCAGAACGTGATCACGTCGCCCCGCTGAGGCTGCGGGTCGGACACCAGATAGGGCATCTGCCACGATACCAGCAGGGAGTCGGTGGGGATAGTCATCTCCATGGAGCCGCTGGGTACGTAGGCCAGCTGCAGCAGCACCCGGAATACCAGAAGCACGACGGCGGCTGTGACCAGCAGATAGCCGTAGTTCGCCCAAAAGCCGGGTTTTTCCTCCTTGTCCGCCGGCTTGGTCTCCGGCAGTGCGGAGGCGTCCGCGGCCTGTTGGGCGGGCAGGTCGTTCCGGTCGCTACCCGCCGCCTGCTCGGCGATCTCCGTCTTCTCCTCAGCGGCGCGGCCCTGCTCGCCGCGCCCATCAGGGACGGCCAGGCGCTTTCCCTGGTATTTGTTCTTGTTAAAACCCATGGTGTTCCTCTTTTCCTTACGTATCATACGCGGATGTTACTTGCTGTATACCGACGGCTTCAGCACGCCGATGTAGGGCAGGTTGCGATAGACCTGGGCGTAGTCCAGCCCATAGCCAACCACGAACTCGTCCGGCACAACGAAACCCACATAATCGGCGGTGATGGCCTTCTCCCGGCGGGAGGGCTTGTCCAGCAGTGTGGCGATGGTAATGGACCTGGCGCCCTTGCTCATCAGATACTTGGACAGGAACGCCAGCGTGTTGCCGGAGTCCAGAATGTCCTCCACAATGATGAGCTCCCGACCGGTGATGTCCCGCTGCATATCGCGGGTGATCTGCACCACGCCGCTGGATTTGGTGGCGTCACGGTAGGACGACAGGCCGATGAACTCCAGCTCGCTCTTGAGCCCGCTGGCCCGGACCAGATCCGCCATGAACATGAAGCAGCCGTTCAGCACGCCCACAAACAGGGGATCTCTGCCCTGGAATTGCTCAAACAGCGCATCGCCCATCTCCTGCACGCGCCGGTGAATCTCCTCCTCCGTATACAGAACCTTCAGAATGTCCTGATCCATGTTGTTACGCATCGTGTTCTCCATCCTCTCCGTTGATTTGTCTCCACTCGATCACAAGCGTTTCGCCGTCCTCCGGCGTCAGATCCGATACATCGATCCCGATGCCATACGCCGCCACAGCGCGGTCATCCACACAGAGTACCGGCGTCCGGTCCCGCAGGACAGGATCCACGCCCGCATCGGCAAACAGCCGCTTCAGGCTCCTGGCGCCGCGGCTGCCGGGCAGCGTCAGCCGGTCACCACTCCGCCACGTCCGGACAGCAACCTTGCTGCCTGGCCGGATACGGATCAGTTCCGGTGCGTTATCTCCCTCCGGCCTGCGCAGGCAGATGGTGTAATCCCCCCACGTGACGGGGCAGTCTTCCGCCAGGATCGTCTCCTCCGGCACAGCGGAGGGTGTCCGCTCCAATGTCAGCACACCGTCCCGGCACACCGCCCGGACGCGGTCGGGCAAGTCCAGCATGCCCCCGGTGCGGCACAGCCGCTCCAGCGCCGTCAGATGCACCAGGCCGAAGTCCTTTTTCCCGCAGCCCAGCCGGTCGATCAGCAGGCGCAGCAGCCGCGCCCGCAGCACCTCCGGAGCGGCCATGACCGCTTCACAGTCCACCGCCGTACCCTGATCCGGCAGGTAGGACGACGCCAGCTCATCCAGATAGGCGCTCTCCCGCCGCACGATGGCGGCGGCACGGGCCACGTTCTCACGGGCGGCACCGTTGATGGTCTCCAGCTCCGGCCAGATCACCAGCCGCAGCCGGTTGCGGGCATAGCTCAAATCCAAATTGGTCTCATCCTCCACGGTGGCCAGACCGTTTTTTGACACGTAGGCCTGGATCTCGGCCCGGTCCGTGTTCAGCAGGGGCCGGATCAGCCGACCCCGCACCGGGGGGATGCCGCCCAGGCCTTCCGGTCCGGTCCCCCGCAGCAGGTTGAGCACCACCGTCTCCGCCTGGTCGCCCATGTGGTGGGCGGTTGCGATCCGGGAGGCGCCGATGGCGTCCGCCGTCCGGCCGAGAAACTCATACCGCAGCCGGCGTCCCGTCTCCTCCACGCTCAGGTTCCATTCCCGGGCGCGGTCATATACTCTTTCATGCCCCGCGTAAAAGGGGATATCGTGTTCCTCGCAGAAGCGGCGCACCAGGGTCTCGTCCCGCTGCGCCGTGGGGCGCATACCGTGGTTCAGATGCGCCGCGGCCACGCGGAAATCCCGCTTTGAGGAAAGCGCGGCGAGATAGTGCAGCAGGCACATGGAGTCCCGCCCGCCGGATACGGCGCACAGCACGGTGCCCCCGGGCTCGGGAAACATATTCCATTGTTCCATCCAGGCCACGAGATCCATGGGCGCCCTCCGTTACGACTGCTCGTACCGCTCCTCCAGCGTGTCGAAGGAGGTGAAATCCGGCATCCAGCGCAGCTTCACCGTGTCGGTCTCGCCGTGGCGGTTCTTGGCGATAATGCACTCGGCGATGTTCTGCTCCGCCGACTCCTTGTTGTAATAATCGTCCCGGTACAGGAACATGACCACGTCGGCGTCCTGCTCGATGGCGCCGGACTCACGCAGATCCGACAGCATGGGGCGCTTGTTGTCCGTCCGCTTTTCATTGGCACGACTCAACTGGCTCAGGCAGAGCACCGGCACGCCCAGATTCTTTGCCATGATCTTCAGCATACGGGACATCTCGGACACCACGTTCTGGCGGCTGTCGCCCTTGTGGGCCTGGCCGTCCGCACCGTTCATCAGCTGCAGATAGTCGATGACCACCAGGCCCAGGTTGTCCAGCCGCAGGCACTTGGCGTTCATATCCGCCACCGTCAGCATGGAGTTGTCCTCGATGCGGATGTCGGTACGGCTGAGGGTGGAGGCCGCCTCGGCGATCTTCATCCAGTCGCTCTCCCGCAGGTTGCCGTTGGCAAGGCGCTTGAGCTCCACCAGACCCTCTCCGGCGATGAGGCGCTTGACCAGCTCCACCTTAGACATCTCCAGGGAGAAGACGGCCACCGTTTTGCCGGTGCTTTTGGCGGCGTTGAGGGCGATGTTCAGCGCCATGCTGGTCTTGCCCATGCCGGGGCGGGCCGCCAGAATCAGCAGGTTGCCCTTGCCCATGCCGTTGGTCTTGTCGTCCAGGGCGGAAAAGCCGGTGGGCACGCCGGGCAGCGTCTTGCCGCCGTTTGCCATCAGCTCCGACAGCTCGGACATGACCTCCTGCAGCACCACGCCGATAGGCGTCATGCCCTGGCCGCCCCGGCCGCGGCGGATATCATAAATCTTCTGCTCGGCCAGCTCCAGCATGCCCTGGGCCGAGCCCACGCCCTTCTGGACCTCCGCCGTGATCTCCGAGGCTGCGGAAGCCACGGCACGCATCAGGGATTTGTCCCGCACCATGCGGACATACTCCATCACGTTGGCGGAGGTGGGCGTCACCTCCATCAGCTGCAGCAGATAGCTGCGGGTGTTCTCGTTGGCGGTGCCCGCCTTCTCCATCTCACCGGCCACGGTGACGCCGTCCACCGGTTTGGAAAAGATGAACATGTAATAGATCGTTTCAAAGATATCACGGTTCTGCTGCAGGTAGAAATCGTCCGCCTGCAGCTTGTCCATCACGTCCTTGATGCAGTCCGCGTCAATGAGCATGGAGCCCAGCACGGCCTGCTCCGCCTCCGGGGAGTGGGGCATGCTGTGGACCAGCAGTTGTTCATCCATGGGCATGGAAGCACCTTCTTCCTAAAAAGTCGCCGGGATTATTTGCTCTCCGTCACCAGCACGTACACCGTGCCGCTGATCTCATAGCCCAGTCTGGCTTTCACCTGATAGGCACCGAAGGACTTGATGGGCTCGTCCAGCACCAGCTTCTTGCTGTCAATCTCCACGCCGTGCTGCTCAGCGAGCGCCGCGGCGATCTCCTTGGTGGTCACGGCGCCGAACAGGCGGCCGCCCTCGCCGCCCCGGGCGGGGATCTTCACCTGGCAGTTCTTGAGCTGCTCGCTCAGCGCCGCCGCCGCGGCCCTGGCCTCCGCCTCGGCCCGTGCCTTGGCCTTCTCCTGCAGGCGCATGGTGTTCACCGCGTCGGTGGTGGCCAGCGCGGCCAGACCCCTGGGCAGCAGATAGTTGCGGGCGTAGCCCTCCGCCACCTCGATCATCTGGCCCTTTTTGCCCTTGCCTCTCACATCCTGTTTCAAAATCACTTTCATGGTATGTCGGTCCTTTCCGGTTTTTATGCAAAATATTTGTCGATCTCTGCCAGAAGCAGCTGCTTCACCTCATCCACCTGCCGGTGAGGCATCTCGCCGCCGGCAGAGGTGGAGTTGCCGCCGCCGCCCAGCGCCTCTACGATGACCTGCACGTTGATCTCACCCAGGGAACGGGCGGAGATATACGCGCCGTCGCCCTTCTTATACAGCACGAAGGAGGCCTGCACACCCTGGAGGGTCAGCAGCTCGTCGGCCGCCTTGGCTGCGGTGACCCGGTCATACTCCTCGTGCAGAGCGGCAATGGCAATGTCCTCGTGATAGAGCTCCGCCTGGCGGATGATGCCGTAGCGGGTGATCATGGACGGCAGATCGCTCTGGAAGATCCGCTGCACCTCCTGGGTGTCCGCTCCCGCCCGGCGCAGATACGCCGCCGCCTCAAAGGTGCGGCCGCCGGTGCGGTTGGTGAAGTTTTTCGTGTCCAGCACCAGGCCGGCCAGCAGCGCCTCCGCCTCGGCGCGCAGCAGATTGGTGGGCTCAATGAGATACTGCAGCAGCTCCGTCACCAGTTCGCTGGCGGAGGATGCGTAGGGCTCGTGATAGTTCAGCGCCATCTTTTCAATGTAGCTGCTGCCCCGGCGGTGGTGATCAATGACGGCCACCCGGTTGCAGGTCTCCAGCAGCTGCTCCGACTCCACACTGCCGGGCCGGTTGGTATCCACCACCACCAGCAGAGCCCCGGGCTGCGCCTTCAGAAATGCCTCGCCGCCGGTGATGAACACACCCTCGTACTCCGGCAGCTCCTGCAGCCGCCGCAGCATGGGGTGTACGGCGTTCTTTTCCATGTCGATAACGATTTGGGCCTTTTTGCCCCTCTTCCGTGCAATGCAGCAGATGCCGGCCGCAGCGCCGAGGGAGTCCATATCCGCATATTGGTGGCCCATCACAAAAATCTGTCCGGCGTCGTCGATCAGCTCTCCCAGCGCGTTGGCCATGACGCGGGATTTGACCTTGGTGCGCTTCTCCGTGGTCTTGGCACGGCCGCCGTAGAAGGAGAAGTTCTCCCTGTCCTTCACCACGGCCTGGTCGCCGCCCCGGGACAGGGCCATCTCCAGCGCCATGGTCGCGTTTTTGAACAGGGCGTCAAAATTGTCGCCATCCCGGCCGACACCGATGGACAGCGTGGCCGCCACGCCCTCCCCGGCCACCACCTCGCGGACCGTATCCAGCACGTGGAAGCGTTTTTCGGCGAAGTCCGGAAAGCTCTTTTCCTCAAAGAGGAACAGGTAGCGGTCCCGGTCATAGCCCAGCATCAGCCCGCCGGAATCGGCGGCCCAGGCGTTCAGCTTCTCCTCCAGCGCCGCCACCACCGCAGAGCGCCTGCTCTCGGGGCAGGCCTTCATCAGTTCCTCGTAGTTATCCACCATCAGGATGGCCACCACCGGGCGGGTCATCTCCAGCGTGGTGCGCAGCTGCTCGGTTTCCGTCACGTCCATCCAGTAGGTGATGGCCAGCATCTCGTCGCCGCGGGCCAATTCCTCCGGGCGGCTCAGGGCGCCGAACACCCGGTACTGCCGGTGGTTCCAGGCCACCAGCTCCGGGCACTCCCGCTTGCCTTCCATCAGCCAGTTCTTGCGAAAACCGGGTATCACCTGCTCCATGCGGGATTCAAACACGCCGTCCTTCTGGTCGGCGAGCTGCAGGAACTCCTCGTTGCCCCACACCACTTCGTCATTCTCGGCGTTGAACACCACCATGGGAAGCGGGGCGTACAGCATATTGGTGGAACGGGCGGAGTCCATTCCCACGGTGATGCGGTCCATATACTGCCGCACGCTCTGCTGGGTGCGTTTGCTGTGGTGCAGACCGATAAAGAAGATCACCGCCGTCGCCACAGCCTCCACAATGCCCAGGCGGATGTCCACCACGAAGCCCAGGGCAGTAAAGGCCAGCAGGCAGAGCATATACAGGGTGGAATTGGTGCGCAGGATCCTGCCCAGCTTTTTATTCACCCTTCACTCCTCCTTCCCCGCATGGGAAATCATATCCCAATATAAACCGTATAGATATGGTATTATATCACGCTTTTCTTTTCTCTTCAATAAGCAAGTAGCCGTTCCGCCGGTCAGAATCGTTTGTCCGGGGATTGCGCCTGCATAGGCATGTAATCCGCCTGCAGCGCCCAACTGTGGAGAAAATACGTCACCGCCAGCAGGTCGGCGCAGCCGCCGGGGGACAGGTTTCGCTCAATGAACCACTTATCCAGCTCTGCAATCTCGTTCATCTCCGGCATGGGGTTTTTCCGGAGCAGATCCCTCACCCGCTCCGTCGCCTCCGCCGCAAGGGCGACACCGCCGCGAGACACCATGTTGGTATCGGTGCCCCGGGCGATCAGGTACAGCAGGGCGATGGCCCCGGCGTCGGCATTGGGGTTTCTGCCCGCTGCCAGCGCCCGGCGGTAAGTTGGGAGGGATGTGTCTATGACGCCGGGCAGGCCGGCGGCAACCTCGCCCCGGATGCCGGTGAGGCCGTAGCGGCGGTACAGCCTCTGCCCCGCCGTCAGCTGCTCCTCCGGTATGTTCTTCATCGACGCCCAGTCCGCCGCCACGGCGGCGGAGGTCATGGCGGCGCACTCCTGTGCGATCCGCTCCGGATCACGGCAGGGCGCTTCCGGCCGCCACAGACGGCCCACCGCCCCGCACACCGTACCCAGCGTAAAGATAGCCCCCTTGTGGGTGTTGACGCCAGCCGTGGCGGCCAGCATGGCCTTTTCCGCCTTTTTTCCCGCCTCCCGCAGATGCCGGAAGGTCTCCTCCGGGGGTTCCGAGGCCGTCTCCCGGCCGATAGAGAAGCACTCGCCCCAGTAGGGGGCCAGGCTCTCAATGCTGGTGCGAAAGGTCTCGATATCCATATCCCGGTGGCTGCCGTTGTTGGCACGGTCCACCAGCCCCGGCTTGGGGGTGGTAATGACCTCCCGCGACAAGGCAACTGAGCCAAGCCACGAGATTTCTTCGCCATCGGCGGCGGCAAAGTGGTCAGCCATGATCCGCGTCGTAGCTGCCTGCAGCTCCGAAACGCTGTGGACCCGCCGGGAGGCGCAACCACGGCCGGACGCGCCGCAGACGATGCAGTTTCGCTCCCCGCCGCCCACGGCGGCGCGGTCCAGCTTCTCCCCGTCCGGTCCCAGCACATCCATGTCGAACAGGCGGCCCAGGGGCGTTTTATCCTCCAACGCCGTGCAGATGCGTTTTACCGCCAGGGGGTCGCCGTCCACGGCATAATACGCCTCACAGCCGGTGTGAGCCAGCTTTTCCTGACGGCTGAGGACCGGCAGTTTTTTCTCTTCCAGCGCGGATTCCAGCATGGTGCAACCGGCGAAGAAAGCGCGGCGGATCAGGGGCGTGTCCTTGACAGGCCCCGGGATATTCATGGTAAAGGAGATCAGCGGCGCGCCGAAGGCGGCAAGCAGTTCCGCCTGCCGGGCCACCCGGTCCTCCCGGGCTGCCAGGATCTCCGATAAGGTCACTTCCCGTTCCATGTTCCTCTCCAGATCAATGGTGTATCACGTCGTTTTCCGCGCGGATGGCGGCGATCACCGGCTCCGCCTCCGGCGAGGTGAAATACGCCGCCGTAGCCGGGGGCAGCATGTCCAGCACGGTGTCCAGTGCGCCGTCGTGGATGGCCTGGCGCACGGTGCTGGCGCTGATGATCCGACCGTTTTCCGTCAGCCGGGGGATCACACGGCACTCGATGCCCAGCATGGGCAGTTCCTCCGCCATGACACGGTTATAGCAGGCGGTGACGCCGCTGGCGGGCTCCTCGCCCACGTAGCGGCGGGTAACGCGGAGCGATGCGGCAATGCGGCCGAACACGGCCACGTCCAATCGGGCGTGGGCCCGGGCCACCTCCTCCTCGTCCCGCAGGAAATAGCTGGGGAAGGTGGCGGCGCTGATGATATACGGCCCGGAATCGTGGCAGATCACGTTGGGCAGATGGGCCACCCCCTGCTCCACCAGCCCACGGCGCACGGCAAAGGGGATGGGGCTTGCCTCCTCGCTGAGCACAAAGAGATGGACCGTGTCATTCTCCGCGGCGGCCCGCTCCACCAGATGGAGATGGCCCTTTGTAAAGGGGTTGGCGTGCATGACCACGGCGGCGCTGACGCCGTCCGTTCTGGTTTTCGCCAGGTCCGCACAGTAGTCCAGAAAACCGGTGCGGCGGTTCTCCATAAACACCAGCCGGTTGTCCACCCGGGCGATCTCATAAAAGCCCAGATCCCCGAAAAACCGTGCACTCTGGGTCTTAGTGCAGAGAAACACGTGGGTGTTGCCCCGGCGGATCTGCACCTCCATCAGGTGCCCCACCACCCGGTTCAGGAGGCCCTCGCCCTGCCGCTCATGGGACACCGCCAGACAGCGGATGGTGTTTTTGAAGCAGCTTCCGGTGGCGATCAGGTCGCCCTCATCGTCAAACATGCCGCAGGTATAGTCCAGATTTCGGTCCCGCCGGATGCCCTCCTGCTCCAGCAGGCGCTCCACCTTTGCCATGGTGCGTTTCTCCGCAGGGGAAATGGACGACAGCCATTCCGCCATGTGCCTCACCCCTTTCCTTTCCTATCCAGATTATTATAGCAGAATACCGCTCAAAGCGAAAGAGCAAAAAACGCGCCCGATAATCATCGGGCGCATTTTTCAAACACTTTCTTGTTTGAAAAAACATGATTGCACGTGAAGGGGGAGTCCCCTCCCCCTTCACGATCCCCCATGCGTGTCGATGCCTCTCCAGAAACTCTTCCGTATATAGCTTGACGCGCCCGAAAAAAATCGGGCGCGTCTTTACGGAAAAACATTTACAGCGTATAGGGTTTGATCTTGCGGACCACGTCCAGAATGGTGCCGTCACGGGCCTCCAGCACGGCAACCACCTTGTCCTCCCACTCCAGATCGTCGGGGCGGCCAACCAGAGAATATGCCTTCTCTTTCAGCTCCTCGATGGGCACGTGCTTGATGCCGGCGGCGTCCAGACACTCGATGAGATCCGGGCGCAGGGGGTTGACGGCGATGCCGTAGTCGGTGACCAGCACGTCCACGCAGTCGCCGGGGGTGGTGACGGTGACCACGTGCTCGCACACGGTGGCCATGCGGCCGCGAATCAGCGGGGTGACGATGACGCAGCACTTGCTGCCGGCTGCCGTGTCGGGGTGGCCGCCGGGGGCGCCGCGGAGCACGCCGTCAGAACCGGTGAGGACATTGACGTTAAAGTCGGTGTCGATCTCCAGGGCGGCCAGCACCACAAAGTCCAGCTTGTTGACAAAAGCGCCCTTGTTGGCGGGGTTGGCGTACTGGGAGGCGGACATCTCAAAGTGGCCCGGGGTGCGGTGGATGCTGTTGACGGCGTCCAGGTCGAAGTCCTGCACGTCAATGACCTTGCCCACCTTGCCCTTCTTCAGCAGCTCCACCATGGGGCCGCAGATGCCGCCGATGGCCCAGCCCATCTTGATGTTCCGCTCATCCATGTACTTCTCCAGGAACAGGTTGGCCGCCAGAGAGGGGCCGCCCACGCCGGTCTGGAAGGAGAAGCCGTCCTTGAAATACGGGGTGGCGGCAATGACCTTGGCCACGTTCTCCGCCATCATCAGGTCCCGGGGATTCTGGGAGATGCGGGCGGCGGCGGAGGCGATCTTCTTGGGATTGCCGATGGAGTCCACCACCACAACGGCGTCCACGTCGATGGCCTCCACGCTGGCGGGCATGTTGGGGAAGTCCACCAGGCAGTCGGTGACCACCACCACGTGGTCGGCGTACTTTGCGTCGGACATGGCGTAGCCCATGGAGCCGCAGTCGCTCTTGCCGCCCACGCCCCGGCAGTTGCCCACGCAGTCGCTGGTGGGGGCCGCCACGAAGGCGATGTCGATATGGACCTCGCCGCCCTCGATGGCCCGGGGACGGCCGCCGTGGCTGCGGATGATGGCGGGGGTCTTCAGCTTGCCGGCGGAGACCACCTCGCCCATACGGCCGCGGATGCCGCTGGTCTGGATGCCGATGACCTTACCCTGCTCGATGTAGTCGGCAATGGGGTCGTGGGCGTTGCCCAGGCTGGTGGCGGCGATGGTCAGATTCTCCAGACCCAGCTCCTCGATGGCGGCCTTCATGACCATGTTGACCACGAAGTCGCCGTCCCGCAGGTGGTGGTGGAAGCTGAAGGTCATGCCGCTGCGTGCGCCGCAGTGGCGCAGGGCGTCGGCCAGGGTGGCCACGATCTTGCTCTCCTGGGGCTTTTCATAGCGGCGGGTGCGGGGGGACGCCTTCTGGATGTACTTGCCATCCATGTAGTTCTTGCCCTGATAGACCTCCTTGCCGTTTGCCAGCAGGAAGTCGGGAATGTCTCTTCCAACCTTGTTGATCATACCAAATCCCCCTCATACATGCCGCAGGCCCGGGCCAGACGCAGCGTGCGCTCGGCGCCGGGGATAAACGCGATGTCGATCATCTTGCCGTCCACGGTGAACACGCCCACACCGGCGGCGGACTGCTCCCGGTAGGCCCGGACGATCTTCTCCGCCTGCAGGATCTCCTTCTCGGTGGGAGCGAACACCTCGTGGACGTAGCGGATCTGCTTGGGGTTGATGAGGCTCTTGCCGTCAAAGCCCATGGCCTTGTT
>CAMVMU010000036.1 GCA_947168655.1 uncultured Oscillospiraceae bacterium | reverse complement strand
GTGCCCACCCTGGACGTGTCCGTGGTGGACCTGACTGTCAACCTGGCCAAGCCCGCCACCTATGACGAGATCTGCCAGGCCATGAAGGCCGCCTCCGAGGGCGAGCTGAAGGGCGTCCTGGGTTATACCGAGGAATCCGTGGTCTCCTCCGACTTCCTGGGCGACACCCGCACCTCCATCTTCGACGCCAAGGCCGGCATCGCTCTGACCGACACCTTTGTGAAGGTCGTGTCCTGGTACGATAACGAGATCGGCTACTCCGACAAGATCCTGTGCCTGATCGAGCACATGTATTCCGTGGACCACAAATAAGTTCTCAACCTGTTTTCCTTCCTTTTTTGTTCCGGGAATGCCGCCGCCCCCTCCGGGGCGGCGCTATTTCCATTCACTGATTATCATGACGCGGGGACCCATTTGGCCCCGTCTGGAAAGGACTTCGTCGCCATGGCTCAACATCAGATCCTCACCAGCAAGCTCAGTATGGACAGCGATATCCCCTTATACGCCCAGTTGGTGGGTATCATCAAGCATAACATCTCCTCCGGTGCGCTGGCTACGGGGCAGCTGCTGCCCTCCGAGTCGGAGCTTTGCCGCGCTCTGGATATAAGCCGCAACACCGTCCGTCAGGCTATCGGCGAGCTGGAGGCGGAGGGACTGGTGGTGCGCAAGCGGGGCAAGGGCACTTTTGTCTCCGACCCCAACACCACCCGCCGCGGTGTGCAGTACTCCTTTACCACGGAGGTTTCCTCCATGGGCAAGACGCCATCCTCCACGCTGGTGGATTTTGCTGTGGTAACCGCCGATGCCGCTATCTGCCGCAAAATGGAGTTGACCGAAGGAACCAGCGTCTACTGCTTTACCCGCGTGCGCAACGTGGACGGTCAGCCCCTGATCCTGGAGACCAGCTACTATCCTCAATATATCTATCCCAACCTGACCCGGGACATGGTGCAGACCCACAGCTTTTACAGTCTGCTTTACCACGTGGGAATCACCCCCGCCGCCGCAGAAGAGACCTACGAAGCCGTAACGGTGGACGGCCGCCGCGCCCGGTTGCTGGGCGTCGCCGACGGCAGCTGTGCCTTCTACCACCGCCGCCGCACCCGCACCGACGACGGCCGAATTTATGAGTATACCTGCAGCTATCTCCGTGCCGACCGGGTAAAATTAGACGTACATATGCAAAAGAGCGGCGTCTCCTTTGCCCGCTCCATCGACTGAGTTTCCATCCCCCGCCCCTGCTTGCGCAGGGGCGTTTTTTACTTGTGGGCATAGTTGCAAATGTATGGAACATTCCATTGTTTTTGCGTGGAAAAGTTGTGAAAAATGTGTATTTCCCACAAAAAACGCCACTTTTTTTCGTACATCATTCTTTTGAAATGGTGCTGACAGTACAACTTTTTATGGTATAATCAGATTGGAACAAAAAGGCCGCGAGAGCACGGCACATCTGGAAGGAGACGGTTATCATGCCTATCAAAGTTGGTATCAACGGTTTTGGCCGCATCGGCCGCGTCATTCTGCGCATCCTGGCGGAGCACCCCGACAAGTACGAGATCTGCGGCATCAACCTGCGCAAGGCAGATCTGCCCTACATGGTCTATCTGGTCAAGTATGACTCCGTGTTCCGCTGCTTCAACGGCACGGTGGAGCACCAGGACGGTTATCTGGTCATCAACGGCCACAAGGTCAAGGTCTTCAGCGAGAGCGACGCCGTGATGATCCCCTGGCACACCTGCGGCGCGGAGTACATCATCGAATCCACCGGCGCCTTCAACACCATGGAGAAGGCCATGCGCCACTTTAAGGGCGGCGCCAAGAAGGTCATCATCACCGCCCCCGCCAAGGACGAGGTAACCCCCACCTTCGTGTACGGCGTCAACCACCTGGGCTATCAGCCCGACATGGACGTGGTTTCCAACGCCAGCTGCACCACCAACTGCCTGGCCCCTCTGGCCAAGGTCATCCACGACGAGTTCGGCATCGAGCAGTCCCTCATGTCCACCATCCACGCCTCCACCGCCAAGCAGAAGGCGGTTGACTCCCGCGGCGGCAGCGACTGGCGCACCGGCCGTTCCATCCTCAACAACATCATCCCCTCCTCCACCGGCGCCGCCAAGGCCGTGGGCCGCGTCATCCCCTCTCTGAAGGGCAAGATGACCGGCATGTCCTTCCGCGTCCCCACCGCCGACGTGTCCGTGGTGGACCTGACCGCCCGCCTCAGCCGCACCACCACCTACGCCGAGATCTGCTACGCCATCCGCCACGCATCCGAGACCAACATGAAGGATATCATCGGCTATACCACCGACCAGGTGGTGTCCACCGACCTGATCGGCAATCCCTGCCCCTGCATCTTTGACGAGACCGCCGGCATCATGCTGGATCACGACTTTGTCAAGCTGATCGCCTGGTACGACAACGAGTTCGGCTACAGCAACATGGTCGTGCGTATGATGGACCACATGTACACTGTGGATCATCCTGAGGAAGAAACCGTCGAAAAGTAAACTTTTTCCTGTGCAATCGGCCGCCCTTTGTGGGCGGCCGATGTTTTTTTGTAACAAATGCGTAAACAATCCCCGTCTGCGCTTGCTTTCCATCCGCTGCCGTGGTACACTCTCCTATCATTATGATGGATTTTTACGCGGCTGCGCCGCGTTTTGCGTATCGAAGGAGCGAATACCTATGCCGAGATTCAGCGTAAAAAAACCGTTGACCATTTTCGTGGCCGTATTGGCCATTCTCATTTTGGGCGTGGTGGCCTATCTGAAGATGACGCCGGACCTGATGCCCAACATGAACTTCCCCTACGCCATCATCGTCACCGCCGACCCCGGCGCCAGCCCTGAGGCGGTGGAGGCGGAGGTCACACGGCCCATGGAACAGGCCATGGCCACACTGGACCGGATTAAATCCGTCACCTCCACCAGCCGCGACAGCCTTTCCCTGGTGGTGCTGGAGTTCGAGGACAACGTGAACATGGACACCGTGGGCGTGGACATCCAGCAGAAGATCGAGCTGCTGAAGGGCCAGTGGGACGACAGCGTGGCCACGCCGTACGTGCTGAAAATCAACCCCTCCATGCTGCCGGTGGAGGTAGCCGCCGTGTCCTATGCCGACAAGGATGTTTACGCTCTCAGTGAATTTGTGGCGGACACCCTGCAGGGCAAGCTGGACGGAATCCCCGGCGTTGCCCAGGTGGCGGTCAGCGGCACGGTGACCACCCAGGCCCACGTGGTCCTGAGCCAGGAAAAGCTGGACGTGCTCAGCGGGGTGATCTCCGAGGCGCTGACCAAACAGCTGGACGATGCGGAGCAGCAGCTCAGGGACGCCCGTGCCCAGATCGAGGAGGCTCAGCGGGCCATGAAGAACGCCCAGCAGTCCGCCATCGGCGGCGCTGTGGAAAGCGCCCTGGGCACCGTGCAGAGCAGTCTTGCCGCCCTGCAGCAGCAGCGCAACGAACTCTCCGCCCGGCTCGACCGGATGCAGCAGCTGTCGGATCAGCTGACCCAGGCGGACGCCCAGCTGGCCTCTGTTCGGGCCCAGATCGCCGCATTGGAGCTGGTAAATGATCCCACGGAGGAGCAGGCGGCCCAACTGGCACAGCTGCGGCAGCAGGAAACCGAGCTGAGCGCCCAGCGGGAGGCTATCGCGGCCCAGCTGGCCGCCCAGGGCGCCTCCCCGGAGGACGTGCAGCAGCAGATCGAGGCTCTGCGCGCCTCTCTGGACCAGGTGGATCAGGCCCTGGTGGACCTGACAAAGGATTCCACCATAGCCGACCTCTCCCGCCAGGTGACGGTTGGGCTCATCTCCGGTCTGGACGCCATCACCCAGCTGAGCAGCGGCACCGTTCAGATCAGCCAGGCGCTGGCCCAGATCGACCAGGGTCTGGCCTCCATCAGCCAGTCCCGGGATCAGCTGGCCCGGCAGACCGATCTGAGTGCCATGCTGAACATTCAGACCATCTCCGGCATCCTGACTGCCCAGAATTTCTCCATGCCCGCCGGCTATATTCAGGATGACGACGGCGTGCGCTATATGGTCTCCGTGGGCGACACCTTTGAAAGCCGCAAGCAGCTGGAGGATCTGCTGCTGTTTGACCTGGGTATCGAGGGTGTGGATCCCATCTATCTCCACAGCGTGGCGGATGTGTTCGTCACCGACAACACGGACGAGATCTATACCAAGCTCAACGGGGAAAACGGCGTCATCGTCAGCTTCACAAAACAGTCCAACTTCGCCACGGCGGAGGTCTCCAACAATATCGCCGCGCGCTTTGCCCGGCTGGAAAAAGAGTTTGACGGCCTGCGCTTTCACAAGCTGGTGGACCAGGGCGACTACATCCATCTGATCGTAAAGACCATCATCACCTCCCTGCTGTGGGGCGCGCTTTTCTCCGTGGTGGTGCTGTTTCTGTTCCTGCGGGATTGGCGCCCCACCCTCATCACGTTGCTGAGCATCCCCACCAGCGTCATCTTCGCGGTGGTGCTGATGTATTTCACCGGCGTCACCATCAACATGATCTCCCTCAGCGGCCTGGCCGTGTCGGTCGGCATGCTGGTGGACAACTCGGTGGTGGTCATTGAGAACATTTACCGCCTGCGCGCCAGGGGCGCCACGGTGGTCCAGGCCGCCGTGTCCGGCGCACAGCAGGTGCTGGGCGCTATCGTATCCTCCACGCTGACCACCGTGTGCGTCTTTCTGCCCATCGTGTTTGTGGAGGGCATCACCAAGCAGCTCTTTACCGATCTGGCGCTGACCATGAGCTTTTCCCTGCTGGCCAGCCTCATCGTGGCGCTGACGCTGGTACCCGCCATGGCCAGCGGCATGCTGCGGCGGGAAAGGCCCCCCAAACCCGGCCTGCTGGACCGGGTCTACCCCGTCTACCGAAAGGCCGCCGCCTGGTCCCTGGACCACAAGGCCGTGGTGCTGCTTCTTGCGCTGGTACTGCTGGTGGGCTCCGCCTGGGGTGCCATCGGCAGGGGCTTCACCTTCATGCCGGAGATCGACATGAACAACGTGAACATCACCGTCACCATGCCGGAGGACTGCGACCGGGAAACCGCCGTGGAGCTGGCTGACGAAGTGGCCCGCCGGGCCATGACCGTGGAGAACGTGGAGACGGTGGGCGCTATGATGAACAGCGCCGGCAACCGCATGTCCATGTTCAGCGACCAGGGCGGCACCTACGACGTCACCCTGTATATCACCCTGCCGGAGGGCAAGTTCGGCATGGAAGCCGGGCGGAAGATCGTGGCGCTGTGCCAGGATCTGCCCTGCCAGGTCACCGCTG
This sequence comes from uncultured Oscillospiraceae bacterium, assembly GCA_947168655.1. GTDB lineage: Bacteria > Bacillota > Clostridia > Oscillospirales > Oscillospiraceae > Vescimonas. The sequence continues at coordinate 12,268 of CAMVMU010000036.1, read as the reverse complement.
ACACGGTGATGAATATGGATATGCTCACCGGATCCGGCATCTCCGCCAAGCTCTACGGCGAGGACATGGAGGATCTGCAGTCCGCGGCAAAGCTGCTGGGGGATGCCATAGCCGCCGTACCCGGCACAGCCAACGTGTCCAACGGATTGGAGGAGGCCGTACCCGCTCTCCACATCTCCATCGACCGCACCGAGGCCATGAAGCGGGGCATGACGGTGGCCCAGATCTACATGCAGGTGGCCGCCGCCCTCACCGACTCCGCCACCAACGCGGGAATGACGCTGGATGACACCCGCATGGACGTGATCATCGAACCCGATACCCACAGCCGTCTGACCCGGGAGACTCTGCTGGAGCTGCCCATCTCCGGCAGCAGTTCCCTGCCCTCCGTCTCCGGCATGGGCGGCATGTCCGCCATGACAGGCGCCATGGGGGGCGATCTCTCCGCCATGATGGGCGGCGGTACGGCAGGCCTTACCCTGCCGGATGCCGGCAGCGGCAGCGCCGAGACCTTCCCCCTGGGGGAGGTGGCCACCGTGGAGGAGACCGTCAGCCTCAGCACCATCCAGCGGGAACAGCAGAGACGCTACCTCACCGTCAGCGCCGACATCGCAGACGGATACAACGTGACCAAGGTCACCGCCGCCGTGCAGCAGGCCACAGCGGGCATTGCCCTGCCGGACTCCGTCACCCTGGCCTATGACGGCGAGAACGAGGCCATTCTGGAGGCCATGGGGCAGGTGCTGCTGATGGTGGCTCTGGGCATCGCCCTGGTCTACTTCATTATGGTGGCCCAGTTCCAGTCCCTCAAGTCCCCCTTTATCGTCATGTTTACCATCCCGCTGGCCTTCACCGGCGGCTTCCTGGCCCTGCTGATCTCCGGCACGGAGCTGAGCGTCATCTCCCTCATCGGCTTTGTGATGCTGGTGGGCATCATCGTCAACAACGGCATCGTGCTGGTGGACTACATCAACCAGCAGCGCCAGGCGGGCATGGAGCGGCGCCAGGCCATCATCGACGCCGGCGTCACCCGGATGCGGCCCATCCTTATGACCTCGCTGACCACCATCCTGGGCCTTATCGTCATGGCCCTGGCCCGGAACGTGGGCACATCCCTGATGCAGCCGGTGGCCCTGGTGTGCATCGGCGGATTGCTGTACGCCACGCTGATGACCCTGTTCGTGGTGCCGTGTATGTACGATCTGCTGAACAGGCGGGAGCTGCGCAAGGTGGATGAGGATGAGCTGAAAACGGTGGATCTGTAAAATACGAAAGCGGGAAGCAGAAGCCTCCCGCTTTTCTTTGTCTACAGCACATCGATGAGCCACAGAATCAATCCGTACAGGGCGCTGGCCGCCGTGCCGAACACGATGACTGGCCCGGCGATGGTGAACATCTTCACCGCCGTGCCGGTGATAACGCCCTCGGCCCTAAAATCGATGGCCGGGGACACCACGGAGTTGGCAAAGCCGGTGATGGGCACCAGCGTGCCGGCCCCGGCGAACCGGGCCAGACGGTGGTAGAGGCCAAGGGCCGTCAGCACGGCGGAGAAAAACACCAGCGAGACCGCCGTGGCGGCGGCTGCGTCTTCCTTGTCCAAACCCAGGGACGTCCAGCCGTTGGAAATGAGCTGGCCCAGCACGCAGATCAGTCCGCCCACAACAAAGGCCAGGGCCACATTCTTCAGCAGGGGCGAGGCATCCTGCTTTTCCTTGATATACGCCTGATACTCCTGGGGCGTCATATCCATGGGATCACATCCTTTCCCCCGTAGTTTGTCCCGGGCTGGGAATTTCATACATCGCCTTGTCAAACAGCGGCAAAACCGCTATACTGAAAGCAGCGATTCACGAAAGGAGGCTCCTTCATGTCCGATTCCACCCATCCCTTCGGCCGAAAGGCCCGAGCTCTGGCCGTCATCGACCCTGTGAAGTGCACCGGCTGCGGCTACTGCGCCATGTTCTGCATCATGAAGTGCATCCTCCTGCGGCCGGACGGCCTCTACGAGGTGGACGAAGAGAACTGCATCGGCTGCCGCTCCTGCAAGGTCAACTGCCCCTTTGAGGCCGTTGCCATCCTGCCGCCCCGGCAGGAGGTGTGAGATGGAAAAGTCTTTGGGTCTGTACGTCCATATCCCCTTCTGCGCCGCCAAGTGCGCCTACTGCGACTTCTACTCCCTGCCCCGCAGCGAGGCGAAGATGGACGCCTGCGTGGATGCCCTGCGCCGCCATCTGCGGGACTTTTCGCCCCGGGCGGCGGACCACCGGGTGGACACGGTGTATTTCGGCGGCGGCACCCCCAGCTATCTGGGCCCGGAGCGTCTGGCTGTGCTGCTGGAGAAGGTGCGTTCGTGTTATCACGTGGCGCCCGGCGCCGAGATCGCTCTGGAGGCCAACCCCGACAGCGCCTGTGACGGTCTGTCCGACCTGCGCAGGGCGGGCTTCAACCGCATCTCCCTGGGCGTCCAGTCCACCGACGACGAGATGCTGCGGCGCATCGGCCGCATCCACACGTGGGAACAGGTGCGGCAGGCTGTGGCCGCCATCCGCTCCGCCGGATTCCACAACCTGAGTCTCGACCTCATCTACGGTCTGCCGGGACAGGACATGGGCCTGTGGCAAAAATCGCTTTCGGATGCGGTGGCTCTTGCCCCGGAGCACATCAGCGCTTACGGGCTGAAGCTGGAACCGGGTACGCCCCTCTACCGCAGGCAGGCCGAGTTGACCTTCCCGGACGACGATCAGCAGGCGGAGATGTACCTGTGGGCGGTGGATTTTTTGGCCAAAAACGGCTACGATCAATACGAGATCTCCAACTTTGCCAGGCCCGGATTTGCCTCCCGCCACAACCTCAGGTACTGGCATCTGGCGGAATACGCCGGCTTTGGCCCCGGCGCACACTCTGACTTCGGCGGCGTGCGCTATGCCTGGAGCCGGGATCTGGACGGCTATATTGCCGGGGAAATGGCACTGTCCGAGCAGACGCGGATCGCCCCGGCGGAGCGGGCCCGGGAATACGTGATGCTGGGACTGCGGACGGCGGAGGGCATCTCCCCCGCTGCGCTGGAACAGCGGTACGTGGTATCCTTTGCCCCGCTGGAAAAGCTGTTCCGGTCATACGAAACCCACGGGCTGGCAAAACGGACGGAAACCACCTGGCGCCTGACGCCGCGGGGGTTTCTGGTGTCCAACGCCATCATTGGCGAGCTGCTGGACGCCATGGAATAACACACAAAAACCGCCTTCCCTGCCGGGAAGGCGGTTTCTTTATGCGGGTCTATCAGCTGTCGGTGCGGTTGCGCCAGGCAATCTCCTGCTCCAGGTCGTAGCGGAGTTTGCGGTTCTCCTCCACCAGATCGTCGTAGTGCTTGCTCTGGACATAGTACTTGACAAAGGTGAAGGTGGCCTCGTCCAGCTCCTCCTCGGTGTACTCGGGCATCAGGGAGCCCTCCTTGCGGCGCAGGCCGGCCACGTTGACCACCACCAGGCGGCGGTGCTGCTCGCTGAGCTGGAACAGGTTCAGCTTCTCAGGGATCTCCAGGCCCAGGTCGTAGGTCTTGTTGACGCGCTCCAGCAGGGCGCGCTGGCTGGGCTTGGCGGAAACGATGACGCCGTATTCGGCAAACAGCTTCTTCAAATAGTCCACGGACACGGTCTCGCGGGTGACGGTACCCTTGCCGATACCGGTCAGCATGGTGTTGGACAGGTTCAGGCTCACGTAAACCTCATTGCCGGTCTTGGGATAGCTCATAGGATGTTCCTCCTTTGGTTTTCGTATTTCGCGCATCGCGCGTTCTTCTCCCCACTAAAGTACCACACTTTGCCGGGAAAATCAACGACCATTTGCAGGAAGTTTATCAGCGCTCCGACAAGGTATTGTCTTGGCGCTGATGCGTTTTCCCGCCTTTTTTGTAAAGCCCGGAAAACGGTGATTAAAATCCTGAAAGACACCCCTGATAGGTTTCTTTCAGACTATCTTCCTTTCTGTCCATCGTTACATTTGCGGTTTGCCTGCAGTTAGAGCTGATCATTCCACTCCCGTCAGATCGAAGGGCGGGGTATACTCCTCCCGGGCGGAGGTTCGCTCCTGGCAGAACCCCTCGGTGATGCCGCAGTTGGCCATGTATTCCACGGCGGCGCGGTACTCGCTGCGCGTCACGTGGCGCGCCAGCAAACCCTCCGCTCCCGGCTGGGGCGTGTACTGGCTCATGAGGGAGAACAGTACCTCCCCCGGACGGAAGGTCCGTGCCACCCAGTCGATGCAGCGGCGGGTGTTCTCCAGATGGCCCGGCAGCACCAGGTGGCGGATCAGTACACCCCGCTTCATGAGACCGTCCTCCATGACCACAGGGCCGGTCTGGCGGAACATCTCGCCGATGGCGGCGGTGGCCGTTTCAAAATAGTCCGGTGCGGCGGAGAGGGCGCCGCTCAAGGCGTTGTCGGCATATTTCAGATCCGGCAGAAAAACGTCCACCTTGCCCTCCAGCCAGCGCAGGGTCTCCACGCGCTCGTAGGTGCCGGTATTCCATACCACGCTCACACCGGGATCCTCTTCCAGCGCCTCCAGGATCCAGGGGGTGAAGTGGGTGGGCGTCACTAAATTGATGTTATGGGCGCCCTGCGCCACCAGCTCCCGGAAAATCTGCCGCAGCCGTTCCACGGTGACGGGCTTTCCGAAGCCCAGGGCGGAGATGTCGTGGTTCTGGCAGTAGACGCAGCGCAGGGTGCAGCCGGAGAAAAACACCGTGCCACTGCCCCGTGTGCCGGAGATCACCGGCTCCTCCCAGTGGTGGAGGGCAGCCCGGGCCACCAAGGGACCTGCCGGCATGGCGCAGAAGCCCTCGCCCTGGTCCGCTGTGCGCAGAGCGTGGCAGCGGCGCTGACACAGATCACAGATCATACCTTGTGAATGTCGAAGTCGGGGCCCAGATCGCCGCTCATCCAGTGGCGGCGGCACAGGCCGATATACTTGTCGTTGGCGCCGATGACCACCTGGGCGCCCTCCTTGACCACGCGGCCCTGCTCGTCAAACCGGGCGTTGAAGGCCGCCTTCTTGCCGCACCAGCAGATGGTCTTGACCTCCTCCAGCTTGTCCGCCAGCACCAGCAGGTGGTAGCTTCCGGGAAACAGCTCGCCCCGGAAGTCCGCCCGGAGGCCGTAGCAGATCACGGGGATGTTGCAGTCATCCACCAGATGCACCAGGTAGTAGACCTCCTCTTTGGTGAGAAACTGGGCCTCATCCACGATGATGCACGCGTATTTCTGCAGCGCATCGTCCGTCATGGCGCGCATCTCGTCAAAATAGACGCAGGGATGGGTCAAGCCGATGCGGGAGCGCACCATATGGTCACCGTCACGGGTGTCCAGCCGGGGCTTTACCAGCAGAGTCTCCTGGCCCCGCTCCTCGTAGTTGAAGCGCGCCATCAGGGCGTTGGCCGTCTTGCTGGAGCCCATGGCTCCGTACTTGAAGTAAAGCTGTGCCATCTATTCTCTCTCCTCATAGGTGTTTTCGATCTCCTGTGTGAACCGGGCAAAGGCGGAGGGTATCGCCAGCCTGCGCCGCGCTTTCTCATCGGTCCACAGCCAGCCATCCGGCCCCTCGCCGCGGACGCGGAGCACGTAGCCCGTCATCTCCCAGCGGATGTGGGTAAACTCGTGATGGGATTCCAGCCGTTTTTCCCATTGAAGGGGCGTCATCCCCCAATCCGACAGCCGTGCCGCGGCGTCCTCCTCGTTCAGCGTGCCGGGTACGTGGGGATACTCCCACAGTCCGGCAAGCAAGCCCGTATTGGGCCGCTTCCGCAGAGCCACCTCATCCTCCCGCAGCAGGACGAAAACCGTCAGATGCTCCCGGCGCTTCTCCTTCTTTTTCGCCCGGACGGGCAGTTCCTCCTGGCAGCCCTCCCGATGGGCTGCGCAGAAGTCCCAGGCCGGACAAATGCGGCACAAAGGCTTGCCGCTTGGCAGGCAAACGGTGGCGCCCAGGTCCATCAGCGCCTGGTTGTATTCCCCGGGGCGCTCAGCGGACATGGCCGACCCCATCCAGCTGCGAAACAGCTTTTTGTTTTTGGCGTCCAGCACGTCCAGACGGCTGCCGGTGATCCGGGCGGCCACGCGCAGCACGTTGCCGTCCACCGCCGGAACACGCTTCCCAAAGGCGATGGACAAGATAGCCCCGGCAGTATAGTCGCCGATGCCGGGCAGGGCGATGATTTCCTCATAGGTTTCCGGAAAACGCCCGCTGTACCGCTGGGCAACAATCTGAGCCGCTTTCTGCAGATTGCGGGCGCGGCTGTAATAGCCCAGGCCCTCCCACAGCTTCATAAGCCGCTCCGTGTCCGCTTCAGCCAGGGCCTCCACCGTGGGAAAGGCCGCCATGAACCGGGCGAAATAGGGAAGCACAGCGCTGACCCGGGTCTGCTGGAGCATGATCTCCGACACCCAGGTGCGGTAGGCGGACACCTCCTCCCTCCAGGGGAGGACGCGGCGGTTTTCATCGTACCACGCCAGCAGCGGCGCGGAGAGCCGTTTCAGTTGTTGTATCTCGTTGCTCATCGGTTGAACCTCACGGCGTAGCCGCAGCGGCGACACAGTTCTTCACTGGGCTGCCGGGTCTCAAATCCCCGGCGCATAGCCTGCGCCCGGGGCGAGGCCAATATGTCGTCCAATTCCTGTTTGAACAGATTTCCCAGGGGGATCCGCCCCTCTCCGTCCAGGCAGCAGGGCACCACTGTGCCGTCGCACAGCACGGCGATCTGCTGGCGCAGGGCGTGGCAGAACTGGGTATGGCGATCTTCTGCAGCCGTGTCCGGCCAGTCAAACCGCTCTGCTGACTCCAGATAGACGTTCTCCCCCAATTTGCGGTTTCCGTTGGGATCCCTGGGCAGAGACGAAACGTCCGTCCCGAACCGGGCAGACAGGCGGGACTCGATCTCTCCGTTGCGGCGGTTTTCGCCGCCCTCGTTCCACAATCGCAGGGCGCAGATAACGTCGCTTGAAGCGGCTCGGCGGCAAAAATCCAGCACGCCGTCCAGAAATGCCGCCAGATCGTCCTTTCGGTCGTTCCCCTCAAAGCTGTGGAGGGAGACGCTGACCTTGTGGAGGCATGGCGCGTGCAGCAGCTTATCCTGCTGTTGGGAAAGCAGGGTGCCGTTGGTGGTAAGGCAAACGCGAAAGCCCATTTCCCCGGCAGCGGACAGAATGTCCTCCAGCCCGGGGTGCAGCAGCGGCTCACCCATGACGTGGAGATAGAGATACCGGGTGTGGTTTTTCAGCTTGGACGCCAGTGTTCTGAACTCCGCCTCGCTCATGAATCGCTTGGAGCGGGACGTGCCGGGGCAGAAGGAGCAGGCGAGATTGCACACGTTGGTAATCTCCATGTAGATTCTCTTGAACACGGCGCACCCTCCTCCCGGCGTTTTTCTTATTGTAACACAGGGCGGGGATTTTGAAAAGGACAAAGGGACTCCTTTCCGGCGAAAGGAGTCCCTTCTCATAGGTCTAATTCTCTTTGTTTTTGTTCGGCAGCCGAATCCCAAAAACCGTAATCACAAAGTAATCGGAGGTCTGTTCGTTGGGAATATAATCTCTGTTGAACACAATACTCAGAGACTGACCGCCGTCCTTCAAGTCGATTTCGTATCTCCCCATTTTCCGGATCGTCCCGGCAACTGTATATGAGGCGAAATGATAGTCGACCTCGTCTCCGTCCTCTGACCAGCCTGTCTCATCCGGTCTGCTGACGTCTACACCGAAATCAGCCAGGAAGGCTGACAAAGCGGGAAACCGCGCTTCGACCTGCGTGTAATAGCTTTGGCACCCGGGGCAGTTGCAAAGGGCGTGGTTTTTGTAATACGCGGCGGTTTTTTTCAAATCGACGTCAAATTCATAATCACCGCGGATGACCGTCATGACTTGCTCCTTTCGATGGCTCCTTTTAAGGCACAATCACGTAGCTGCCCTCCTGGGGTTTTTGCTGCGTCATCAGCACGAGACCGCCCACCGTGTCGAAAGACGCGGGGAGCTGATCACGCAGAATGGTGTCATTTACCTCGCCAGCCACATAGATCCGGTCAAAGCCGGCCAGGAACTCCGCCGTCTGTCCGCTGTCGCCGCCCGGCTCGCCCATGTCACCCCGCAGGGTGATGCTGAGGGCAACGTCCTCCGGCAGCGCCTGGCGCAGCGCGGCGGCAAAGTCCGCCAGCACCGCCGTTTTATCCAGCTCCGCAGGGGGCGTGATGGCTGTGAGATCGCCGGTCGCGGGATAGCAGAACTCATCCAGCAGGATCTCGTTGAAGCCCAGGTCTGCGCACTCGCGGCACAGGGCGATGAGGTAGGACCGGACAGCCTCGCTGCCGGGATCCAGCCACACGCGGCCGCTGCCGTCGTACCAGAGCTGACCGGCGGCGGTTGTCAGCGCATCCTCCGGGTGGGCGCGGGCAAAGGACGGATCGGTAAAGCAGCTGATCCGTGCTACCGTATATCTTCCGCTCTCCAGAAGCGCAATCAGATTGTCGCGGGTCACACCCTCCTCCACCGTGGTGCCGGGCGCAACCTCCACCGTGGTGCCGTAGGTGATGCCGCCGCCGGGGCGCTTTACCTCAATGACCAGATCCTCCTCCGAGCGGGACAGGACATACTCCGGCGTCCACCAGAGGCTGCCGTACTCGATCTCCCGCGCGTGGAGTTCCTCCAGCTTTTGCACAGGCTTTACCGCGGGCTCCGGTTCCGGCTCAGGCTCGGACGGATCCTCCCGGTCAATGACCACGTCTTCCGGAGAGATGGGATTTGCGGGCGTATCCTCCCCTGTCGTCTTCCCGATGGGCAGTTCCCAATGGGCATGACCGTCCTCGTCATAGACCAGATACCGCTGTGCCACCAGAAACGCCACCGCCGCCAGCAGCACCAGAACCAGAGCAATGATCCAGGCGATCCGGCCACCGCCGCCGCTTCGGCCTCGGTAGCTGTTATATCCTTTCGTACCCATAACGGTTTACGGCTCGATGGCGTCCAGCTGCGCCACGCGGCGGGCATGGCGGCCGCCCTCGAATTCCGTGTTCAGAAAGACCTCAACCATCCGCTTGGCCAGGTTGGGGCCAACAATACCGGCACCAAGCGCCAGCACGTTGGCGTCGTTGTGGCGGCGGGTCATCTCAGCGGACAGGGGATCGGTGCAGTGGGCGCAGCGGATCCCCTTCACCTTGTTGGCAGCGATGGAGATGCCGATGCCGGTGGTACAAATGACGATGCCCTTATCGCACGCGCCGGAGGCAACGGCACGGGCCACTTTCTCCCCGTAGATGGGATAGTCAACGCTGTCCCGGCTGAAGCAGCCGAAGTCCTCATAGTCGATGTCGTTTTCCTCCATCCAGATCAGGATGTCCTGCTTGAGCAAATAGCCGCCGTGGTCACAGCCGATGGCAATTTTCATAGGTCTCTCTCCTTTCCAATCAAAGGGAACGGAACTCCGGTTTTCCCTTGGTAAACGTGGTGAAATACTGGAAGCCGCAATTTTTCAGCAGTTCCTGGGTTTGGGCTGCTTTGCAGCCCACATACTGCGTGGTATGGGCGTCGGATCCAATGGTAATGATCTCTCCGCCCATCTTCCGATAAAGCCGCAGGATCATCTCGTCCGGCAGGGGGATAGCGCCCCGGTTGGTGTTGCACTCAATGCCGATGCCGCGGGGGATGATCTCACGGAAGATGGCCTCCACAGCGTCCAAGTGGCTGGAAAAGTCCATTTTGATTCCGGCGTTGTCCCAGATGTAGCGCACGGGAAGAGTCAGGTGTCCCAGCACCTGGAATCTGCCCCAACGCGCCAGCGCCAGCATGTCGTCCAGATAGTCGGCGATGACGTCATCGTAATAGGCCTTGTCCGCCTTTGGGATGTAGTACAGGTCCTCGTGGCCGTATCGCGGGCCCATCATGTGGACCGAGCCGATGACAAAGTCCAGGGGCGGAGCATCCGAAAGCAGTTTTTCCGCCCGTTCAAAGGACAGAGCCGCGTCGCCAAGCTCAGCGCCCAGCTTGAAAGTGAGGCGGTCGCCCCACAGGCGGCGTGCCTCCTCCGCCTGGCGCAGCGACCTGGCCCAGTCGAAGTCTGTGCGGGGAGCGTAGGTGTCCCAATAGATGGTGTCCACGTGGTCGGTAAGACAGAGCTCCTGCAGTCCGTGGGCCACAGCGGCTTCCGCCATCTGCGCCATAGTGCAGTGCCCGTCCGGGGAGCAGGTGGAATGTACGTGATAATCGGCAAGATACATGGCGTATCCTCATTACTTGCGGAATTTCTTGAAAAAGCTCTTCTGCTTCTCGTAGTTGTTTTCGCCCAGCGTTTCACTGAACTTGCGCAGAGCATCCTTCTGCTCCCGGTTCAGCCCTCTGGGTGTCTCGATGGTGACGGTGACGTACTGGTCGCCCCGGCCCCGGCCGTTGAGCACGGGGATTCCCTTGCCCTTCAGGCGGAATACGGTGCCCGTCTGGGTGCCCTCGGGGATGGCGTACTTTACCTTGCCGTCGATGGTGGGGATCTCCAGGTCCGCGCCCAAAACAGCCTGAGTAAACGTGATGGGGGCCTCGCAGAACACAGCGGTGCCCTCCCGGCGGAAGATCTCATGGGGCCACACCATGACGGTGATCAGCAGATCGCCGCTGGGACCCCCGTTGCGTCCGGCATGGCCCTGGCCGCGCAGGGAAATGGTCTGCCCGTCATCGATGCCGGCGGGAATGGAGACCTTGATGGTCTTGCGCTTGCGGACAGCGCCACGGCCGCCGCAGTCCGGGCAGGGCTGGTGGATGATCTTGCCGGTGCCGCCGCACTTGGGGCACACGGTCTGGGACTGCATGACGCCGAAGGGCGTGCGCTGGGCGCGGGTGACGGCACCGCTGCCGTGGCAGTCGGGGCAGACCTCCGGTGTGGTGCCGGGGGCGCAGCCGTTGCCCTTGCAGGTGGCGCACTGCTCGCTGCGCTCCACCGTGACCTCTTTCTCGCAGCCGAAAGCCGCCTCGGTAAAGCTGATGGCCACGCTGGCGCGGATGCTCTCGCCCCGCTGGGGTCCGTTGCGGCGCGCCGCCGTGCTGCCGAAGCCGCCGCCGAAGAAGCTGCCGAAAATATCCCCCAGATCGCCAAAGTCGAAGCCGCCGCCGAAGCCGCCTGCTCCGCCGGCCCCGGCGCCGTAGCTGGGATCCACGCCGGCAAAGCCGAACTGGTCATAACGCGCTTTCTTGTCCGGATCGGACAGCACCTCGTTGGCCTCGTTGACCTCCTTGAACTTCTCCTCGGCCTCTTTGTCGCCGGGGTTCATGTCCGGGTGGTACTTGCGGGCCAGCTTTTTGTATGCCTTTTTGATCTCGTCCTCGGTGGCATCTCTGGAGACGCCCAGGACCTCGTAATAATCGCGCTTATCCTGTGCCATGTGCATTCCTCGATCATCTGATAAATACGCCACAATCAGGGACAGAAATTCTGCCCCTGACTCCTGGCGCTGATCCCACACCCCAAAGGGTGCGGGCATCGCAGATTTTGCGTCCGCAGACGCAAAGTTTTTTTATCATTTTTTCTGACGACATGCGCGTCAGAAAAAATACCTCTCAGCCCACGCAGTGTGCGAGCGTCTCACGCAAGCGAGTGCGCGGAGTGGGCTGCAAACCCATCTCATCGGCGAAACCAGCGAAGCGTTTCGCCGATGAAGGTGCTTTATTTGTTCTGATCGTCGTCGTCCACGACCTTGTAGTCGGCGTCATAGTACTGGCCGCCCTGAGGTCCGGCGTTGGGACCGGCCTGGCCGCCCATGTTGGGGTCACCCTGAGGAGCCTGCTGCTGATAAAGCTTCTCGCTCATCTTGTAGAACAGCTGGGTCAGTTCCTCGGTGGCGGCCTTGATGGCGGCGGTATCCTCGCCCTTCAGGGTCTCCTTCAGCTTATCGATGCCGGCCTGGATGGGGGCCTTCTCGCTCTCGGGGATCTTGTCACCCATTTCGCTGAGGGTCTTCTCAGACTGATAGACCATCTGGTCAGCCTGGTTGCGGACTTCCACCTTCTCCTTGATCTTGGCGTCCTCGGCGGCATACTGCTCGGCCTCCTTGACAGCCTTCTCAATGTCCTCCTTGCTCATGTTGGAGGAGGATGTGATGGTGATGTGCTGCTCGGTGCCGGTGCCCAGGTCCTTGGCGGACACGTTGACGATGCCGTTGGCGTCGATATCGAAGGTCACCTCGATCTGCGGCACGCCGCGGCGGGCCGGGGCGATTCCGGCCAGATGGAAGCGGCCCAGG
>CAMVMU010000035.1 GCA_947168655.1 uncultured Oscillospiraceae bacterium | reverse complement strand
CCTGGCCGCGGCCGATGCCCTTGGTCTCACGGGTGATGCAGATGGAGCCGCCGCCGATGCCAACCTTCACGAAGTCGGCGCCGCAGTCGGCCAGGAAACGGAAGCCGGCCGCGTCCACCACGTTTCCTGCGCCCACTTTTACGGTGTCGCCGTAGTGCTCGCGGATCCAGGCCAGCGTGAACTTTTGCCAGTCGGAGAAGCCCTCGGAGGAGTCGATGCAGAGAACATCGGCGCCCGCTTCAATTAGGGCGGGAACGCGCTCAGCGTAATCCCGGGTGTTGATGCCGGCGCCAACCACGTAGCGCTTATGGCTGTCCAGCAGCTCATTGGGGTTCTTTTTGTGGGTCTCATAGTCCTTGCGGAACACGAAATAGCGCAGGCGGCCATCCTCGTCCAGAATGGGCAGGGAGTTGAGCTTGTGGTCCCAGATGATGTCGTTGGCAGCCTTGAGGGTGGTACCCTCCGGCGCCCAGATGAGCTTATCAAAGGGCGTCATAAAGTCCCGTACTTTGGTGTCGGGATCCATGCGGCTGACGCGATAATCCCGGCTGGTGACGATGCCCACCAGCTTGCCCTCGGCAGTGCCGTCCTCGGTGACGGCGGCGGTGGAGTGCCCGGTGCGCTCTTTCAGAGCCAGCACATCCCGCAGCGTGTCATCAGGGTGGAGGTTGGAGTCGCTTTTTACAAAACCTGCCTTGTAGCTCTTGGCACGTGCTACCATGGCCGCTTCATCCTCAATGCTCTGAGAGCCGTAGATGAAGGACACGCCGCCCTCAATGGCCAGAGCAACGGCCAGCCGGTCGCCGGACACAGACTGCATAATGGCGGAGACCATGGGGATATTCATGGAGATGGCGGGTTCCTCACCCCGGCGGTACTTCACCAGCGGTGTGCGCAGAGAGACGTTGTCCGGCACGCACTCGGCGGAGGAATAACCGGGGATCAGCAGGTACTCGTTAAAGGTATGGGCGGGTTCATTGATGATCTTGGCCATGGATCCATCCTCCTAAAAACTCTTTTTTCCAGTCTCCAGTCTATTTATTTGAAATATTGTCTCATTATATCGTCCCAACGCGTGGTTTGTCAACGGAAAGCGTGTTGTCCCAATGCTCATGATTTCCGGCGAAATATTCCCATAAATACATCAATTTGCACAAACAAGAGTGCGTGGGTGGTCTATTTCCACAAAAATCATCCAAAAATTTTGGCACCCAAACAAAAAAAGAGCTTTGCAATCAGCGTTGTTTGATCCTATAATATAAGAGGCAAAAAGTATAAATCTGCTTCAGGAGGTGAGCGCTATGCCGTTTCGCAGCGGGATCAGCGCGCTGATCCTGGCGGCCGGACGCTCGCAGCGTATGGGATCGTTTAAGCCGTTGCTGACCCTTGGCGATGCCACGGTGATCGAGAATACGGTGGCCGGCGCACTGACCTGCGCGGAGCGCGCCGTGGTGGTTACGGGCTATCGAGGCGATGAGGTAGAAGCGGTGCTTCGCGACCGTTTCGGCAGAGCTGTGCAGTGTGTGACCAATCCCGACTACGTCGTTACGGATATGCTTCGATCGGTTCAGCTTGGTGCTGCCGCGCTCCCCGCGTGTGAGGCGTTTTTCCTTCTGCCGGGGGATATGCCGGCTGTTGCGCAGGACACCTTTCGGGCACTGCTGGAGGAGCGGCGGCAGGGAAGACCTCTGCTGGTTTTTCCCGCATGGAACGGCTGCCCCAAGCATCCGCCCCTGGTGGATGCCAGGCTGATCCCGGAGATCCTGTCTTTCCGGGGAGAGAACGGCCTGCGGGGCTTGTGGCACGTCCACGAGACGGACAGTGTGTTCGTTCCGGTATCCGACCCCGGCGTGACGCTGGATCTGGATACGCCGGAAGATTATGAGAAATGCAAAAAGATGCTGGAAGATAAGAGGGAGGTATGATTGGTATGGATCGGATCAGTCAGTCTGTGGTCAAAAAAGACCACCTGCCCAAGATGTCCGGACGCAGCGTCTATGTGGCCGACTACCCGACAGAAGGGATTTTGTTCGGCAAGCTGCTCCACGGCAAGGTGGCCCGGGCAAAAGTGCTGGGCGTGGACGTGCCGGAGCTGCCGGAGGGCTATTTCTACGTGGACGCAAAGGACGTGCCCGGCGACAACAACGTGAACATCGTGCTGGACGACACACCGGTCTACTGCCGGGAGACGGTGGAGTACATCGGTGAGCCCATCGCCATGCTCTGCGGCCCCGATGAGAAGGTGGTGGAGCAGCTGCGTGACGCCTGCGTCGTTCACTACGAGGAGCTGGAGCCTGTTTTGGATTTCCGCACCGCCGCCGAGGCCTTTTTCGACTACCACTTCGGCCACGGCGATGTGGACAAAGCCTTTGCCGAGGCGGACAAGGTTTATGACGAGGAGTTTGAGACCGGCTATCAGGAACAGGCCTATCTGGAGACCCAGGGCATGATGGCTGTTCCGGAGGAGAGCGGGCGGATGTTCGTCCACGGCTCCGCCCAGTGCGCCTACTATGTCCACGGCGCGGTGATGCGGGTCCTGGGCTGCGGCCCCACCGGCGTCCACATCCTGCAGGACGTCACCGGCGGCGGCTTTGGCGGCAAGGAGGCGTTCCCGTCTATCCTGGCCTGTCAGGTGGCGGTGGCCGCCCACAAGTGCCAAAAGCCGGTGCGCTGCGTCTTTGACCGGCGGGAGGATATGGAATACACCTCCAAGCGTCACCCGTCCCTGTGCCATTACCGCGTGGCGGTGAAGGACGGAAAAGTCACCGCCATGGACATCGACGTGAAGTTCAACGCCGGCGCCTATTCCACCCTGTCCGCCGTGGTGCTGCAGCGCGGCATCATCGCCTCACCGGGCATCTACAATGTGCCTAATCTGCGTGTCCACGGCAGCGCCGTTAAGACCAACACGTCTCCCTGCGGCGCCTATCGCGGTTTCGGTGCGCCCCAGACCTTCTTCGCCGTGGAGATGATGATGGACCACATCGCCCGTGACCTGGGCATGGACTCCCTGACCTTCAAAGCGGCCCATCTGGTCAGGCAGGGCGATCCCACCTCCACCTGCGGCAAATACCATTTCCCCGTGCCCATCCCCGCCATGATCGACGAGGTGGACGCGGCCTGCGACTACCGCATGAAACGTGAGCGGTACGCCCGCCCCCAGACCGGACGCTTCCGCCGGGGCATCGGTATGTCTATGTATTTCCACGGCGCCGGCTTCACCGGATCGGGAGAGAGAGATCTCATCAAGGCGGTGGCGAAGCTGCGCAAGTACGCCGACGGAACGGTGGAGATCCTGGCCTCAAACGGCGAGATCGGCCAGGGCGTCCGCACCACCTTCCCCAAGATCGTGGCCAATGAGTTGAATCTGCCGCTGGAGAAGGTGTACTACGACCACCCCGACACCGCCCGGGTGCCGGACTCCGGCCCCACCGTGGCCTCCCGGTCCCTGATGGTTGTGGGCGAGCTGCTGCGCCGCGCCGCCATCAAGCTCCGTGAGCAGTGGATCGACGGACAGGAGCAGGAGGTGGAGGAGCGGTTCCGTGAGCCGGACTTTGTGATCCCGTTTTATATCGACAAGTTCCAGGGCGACGCCTACCCCACCTACGCCTGGGCCGTCAATGCCATCGAGGTGGAGGTGGATACCTACACCGGTATCACCAAAATACTGGGTGCCTACGGCTCCTTTGACGTGGGTACGCCCATCGATTACAACGTCGTTCTGGGCCAGATGGAGGGCGGCTTCCTTCAGGGTATCGGCTATGCCTCCATCGAAAAGATGGACTATGACGCCAAGGGGCGTATCCGCAACAACTCCTTCTCCGACTACCTGATCCCCACCACCAAGGACGTGCCCAATCTCAAGTGCATGCTCCACGTGGAGAAATACCCCGACGGACCCTATGGCGCCAAGGGCGCCGGTGAGCTGCCCCTGGTGGGCGCGCCGGGCGCCTATGTGGAGGCCATGGAGCAGGCGCTGGGCGGCGTGAAGCTGCACCATGCCCCGTTTACGGCTGAGGATACGCTGGCCGTTATAGCAAAGGAGGGACTGTGACATGGATGGCATTCGTTTTATTCTCAACGGCACACCGGTTGTCTATGATGGCTCTGCCGCGGATCGCCTGCTGGACGTGCTGCGTGATATCTTCCGCTGCACCAGCGTCAAGTGCGGCTGCAAGGAAGGGGAGTGCGGCGCCTGCTCCGTGCTGATGGACGGCGTGCTGTATAACTCCTGCTGTGTGGCCATGGGTGCCGTGGAGGGCGCCAGCGTGGTCACCATGGAGGGCTTCCGTGAGTCGGAGCGCTTCGCAGTGCTGGAGAAGGCCTTCGGCGAGGTTTCCGCCGTGCAGTGCGGCTTCTGCATCCCCGGCATGGTGCTGGCGGCGGAGGCGCTGCTCAGCAGGAATCCCCACCCCACCGAAGATGAGATCCGCGAGGGTCTCAGCGGCAATCTGTGCCGCTGCACGGGCTATAACGCCATCGTAAACGCGGTGGGCATTGCGGCAAAGGAGGGCGACGGACTATGGTAAACGGATATGCACCCGCCTCATTGCAGGAGGCTTTGGAGCTCCGCGCCAAGTATGACGTGGTGCCCTATGCCGGCGGCACCGATCTGATGGTGGAAAACCGCCCCGGCGTCACCTATCTATTTCTCCACAGGGTTCCCGAGCTGCGGCAGATTACCGTGGACGGGGATTATATCCGCATCGGCGCGGCGGTGACCTTCACCGAGGCCCTGGCCGATGAGCGGGTGCCGCAGCTAATGAAGGAGGCGGTCAGCCGCATCGCGGCCCCGGCCATCCGCAACGCAGGGACCTTCGGCGGCAATCTGGGCAACGGCTCGGCCAAGGCCGACTCCGTGTTGATCGAATTTGTTGCTGACGCCAGGCTGCGCCTGGTGTCCCTGAACGGCGAACGCATTGTGGACGTGGACAAGTTCTACCTGGGCCGCAAAAGGCTGGATCTCCGCAATGACGAGCTGATCGCCGAGATCCTCCTGCCTAAAACCGGATTGGAGCGTTTCAGCTACGAGAAGGTGGGCGGACGCAACGCCCTGGCCATCTCCCGGGTCTCCTTCGCTGGCGTGTTCGGAATGGAGAACGGCAGGATCACCAACGTGGCCGCAGCCTTTGGCGCCGTGGCCGACACGGTTCTGCGCTATAAGGACATCGAGGCCATGCTCATCGGCAAGACCTTCGAAGAGGCGAAGGCGCTAAAGGCCGGCTATCTCAAGGCTTACGCCGACCGTATGGTGCTGACCCGGGGCCGCGTCAGCGCGGAGTACCGCAAGAACGTGTGCATGAATCTGCTCAGCGATTTCCTGGCCAAGTTCGGAATCTAAATACAAAAAGCCGCGGAAACGCGGCTTTTTGCCAAGGAGGAGCCTATGTTTACTGTCAACGTCAACGGGAAGGACTACGAGTCCGCCCACGATAAAAAACTGCTCTCTTTTCTGCGTGACGACCTGGGATTGACCGCCGCCAAGGACGGCTGCAGCGAGGGCGTCTGCGGCACCTGCACGGTGCTGGTGGACGGAAAGAAGATGAAGGCCTGCGTGGTGTCCCTCAGCAAGCTGGCTGGCAAGAAGGTGCTGACGGTGGAGGGTATCGACCCGGCGGAGATGCGCATCTACGAGCACTGTTTCGCTGAGGCCGGTGCCGTCCAATGCGGCTTCTGCATCCCCGGCATGGTGATTTCCGCCAAGAGCCTGCTGGACGTGAACCTGAACCCCACCCGCGCCGACGTGAAGGCGGCTATCAAGGGCAATCTCTGCCGCTGTACCGGCTACAAGAAGATCGAGGACGCCATTCTGATGGCGGCAGAGTTCATCCGGGAGGGCAAGCCCATTCCGCCTGCGCCCAGGACGCTACACATGAACGAGCACGCCAAGCGCATCGACGCCTATGAGAAGGTCAACGGCACCGGCGTCTTTGCCGATGATATGACCTTTCCCGGTATGCTGTACGCCAAGCCGGTGTTCTCCAAGTATCCCCGGGCCCGGATCGACCGGGTGGACGTGACGCGCGCCATGGAGCATCCCGACTGCGTGGAGGTGCTGACCAAGGAGGACGTGCCCTGCAACAAGATCGGCCACATCAAGCAGGACTGGGACGTGATGATGGGCGTGGGCGATATTACCCGCTACATGGGCAACGTCATCGCCGTCATCGCTACGGATAAGAAGGAGAAGCTGGACGAGATCGCCGCATTGGTGGAGGTGGACTACACCGAACTGACGCCCCTCACCAGCCCCTATGACGCCCTCCGGGGTGACGCGCCGCTGATCCACCCGGACGGCAACGTCATGAGCCGGGCCAACCTGGTCCGGGGCAACGCCGACGAGGCCATTAGGAATTCCAAATACGTGGTTACCCGCAAGTACAAGACATCCTGGCAGGAGCACGGCTTTATGGAGCCGGAGTGCGCCATCGCCCTGCCGGAGGGGGAGGACGGCCTGCTGATCTACACCACCAGCCAGTCCGTCTACGACGTGCAGCGGGAGTGCTCCACCATGCTGAAAATCCCGCCGGAGAAGGTGCATTGCCGCGCTCCCCTGGTGGGCGGCGGCTTCGGCGGCAAGGAGGACATGTCCGTCCAGCAGTATGCCGCCCTGATGGCCTGGGTCACCAAACGCCCGGTGAAGATCAAGTACACCCGCCAGGAGTCCCTGGCCTACCATGTCAAGCGCCATCCCATGGAGATGGAGTTCACCACCGCCTGCGACGAAAACGGTATCCTCACCGGCATGAAGGGCATTATCATCGCCGACACCGGCGCCTACGCCTCCCTGGGAGGCCCGGTGCTGCACCGGGCCTGCACCCACGCCGCCGGACCCTATAACTACCAGAACATTGACATCTTCGGCATGTCGGTCTACACCAACAACGTACCCTCCGGCGCCTTCCGGGGCTTCGGCGTCACCCAGAGCTGTTTTGCCACGGAGATGAACATCAACCTCCTGGCGGAGATGGCGGGCATCGACCCCTGGGAGTTCCGTCGCCGCAACGCCATCAAGCCCGGCGACGTGCTGCCCAACGGCCAGACCGCCGATCCCAACACCAACATGGCCGCCTGTCTCGACGCCGTGAAAGACGTCTACTACGGCAACAAGTACGCTGGTATCGCCTGCGGCTTCAAGAACTCCGGCACCGGCATGGGCAAGAAGGACATCGGCCGGGTCCTGCTGAGCGTGGAGCAGGGAAAGATCCACATCCGCACCTCCGCATCCTGCATGGGCCAGGGCATCGGTCAGATGGTGCTCACCGAGATCTGCCACGTGACGGAGCTGGACCCCGCCCTGTTCGTCTTTGAGGCCGCCGACACCGTCCGTACCCCGGACGCCGGCACCTCCACAGCCTCCCGCCAGACGGTGATGACCGGCGAGGCCGCCCGCCGCGTGGGCGAGAAGCTGAAGGCCGCGCTGGCAGGGAAGACTCTGGCTGATCTGGAGGGCCGGGAGTTCCTGGGCGAATACTCCGCCAAGACCGACCCCCTGGGGGCCATCAAGGAAAACCCCATCAGCCACGTGTCCTACTCCTACGGTGCCCAGGTCATCGTCTTGAACGACGAGGGACGGATCACAAAGGCTGTCTCCGCCTTTGACGTGGGCACCCCTGTCAACATCCAATCGGTGGAGGGCCAGATCGAGGGCGGCATGCTCATGGGCATCGGCTACGGCGTCACCGAGAAGATCGAGATCGAGAACGGCGTCTTCAAGAGTCGTTTCGGTACCGTGGGCTTTATGCGCGCCGACATTGCACCGGAGCTGGAGGTCATCCTCTGCCAGCCCAAGGAAGAGGACAAACTGCCCTACTCATTAGGCGCCAAGGGCTGCGGCGAGCTGTGCATGATCCCCACTGCCCCTGCCTGCGCCCACGCCTACTACCGCTATGACGGCAAGTTCCGCCAGAGCCTCCCACTGGAGGACACGCCTTACCGGAAGAAATAGATAACGGGGATTGTATCGCATATGCGTTTGCAGAAGCTTTTACCGGAATATGACTGGGTCGGTCCGCCGGACAGCGGGGCCTCTGCCGTTGTCTGCACCACGGCGGATGCGGTTTACAGGGCGACGCAGCAGAACTATCCGGCGGAAAATGTGTTCTTTCTGCCGTCTGCCGAAGAAGAACCGAGAAAACTGCCACAGGGGTGCCGCCCCGTGGCCTGCAGCATGGAGCAGCTCATTCAGATCAACCGCGCCGCCGCAACGGAGGGCGGTCCGCTCCGCAGCGTGGGGCTGCGGCTGATCCCGTTTGGGTACAACGCAGATGCCGGCATACCCGTTGAAAAGCTCACGGACGTGTCAAAGCTCCTGCCATCCCTCACCGACGTTACCGTGCGGGGCTGCTTTGTGCGGGGAGACCTGGACGGGCTCCACGGGAAGGAGCTGGGCAGATTCTTCCGGGCCTGCTACGAAAGTGCCAAACGCATGACAGTGATCCTGCCCTGCGCCATGCCGTACCTGTGCGTGGAGAATGCTTTGGCGGCGCTGTCGGAAAACCGACTCCGGCACCCGGAGACGCTGGAGGACGCCCTCACCGCGGCGAGGATCGTGGCCATGCAGAACCGGACCGCGTTCTACGCGAGGCTGCTGATCTCATAAAACGAATTGCGCTGCACCCTTTTGAAAACTTGACACAGCCCTGCTTTTCTGATATAATCGCGCCGTTGTATAAGGGAGTAGCTTGCACGTTTGTGTAACATATTTTCGTCAATACGGGAGATTTCTCCCCGGGATATGTTCGAAGAAGCGAGACTTTTACTACATTATTGTAGGAGAAGTCTCGCCCCTTTTTTTCTGGAGGAAGACGGGACTTCACGGCGCTGTGCCAAACGAAACTGTGTGAAAAATAAGGGAGGAATTCTGTATGCTTGTACCTGTTCTGCTGTTTATCGTCGGTCTTGTCTGTCTCATCAAAGGCGGCGACTGGTTTGTGGACGGTGCCTCCGGCATCGCCCGGCGATTCCATCTGCCGGAGCTGCTCATCGGCGCCACCGTCGTCTCCATCGGCACCACGCTGCCGGAGGTTATGGTCTCCACCACCTCCGCCCTCAGCGGCCACGGTGAGATCGCCTACGGCAACGCCATCGGCTCTGTGATCTGCAATACGGCGCTGATCGCCGCCATCACCGTAGCCATCCGGCCCGGCCAGGTCAACCGCATCACGTTGCGCACCCCGGTGCTGTTCTTCTTCGGCGCTGGCGTGCTGTACGCCGTTGTGGCATATGTCACCGGCTATTTCAGCCGTCCTGTCGGCTTCGTGCTGCTGGCAATCTTTGTGATCTATATGGTGGTCACGGTGCTGCAGATGAAAAAGAACCCGGAGGAAGTGGAAACGGAGTCGGAGGAGGAACCCGCCAGGCAGCGCACCCTCTTTCTGGAGATCGTTCTTCTGGTGATCGGCGCCGCTCTAATCGCCGTGGGTGCCCGACTGCTGGTGGACAACGGCACCAAGATTGCCCAGGCTCTGGGTGTGCCCGAGTCCGTTATCGCGCTGACCTTCGTGGCACTGGGCACCAGCCTTCCCGAGTTGGTCACCGCTATCACGTCTCTTGTCAAGGGCCACAGCGCCCTGTCCCTGGGCAACGTCATCGGTGCCAACCTCTTCAACCTTGTCTTGGTCAGCGGTGCTTCCGTTTCTCTGAAACCCTTCACCATTCCTCAAAATTCCACCATTGCCGGACATAACGCCTCACTGGTGATGGACTTCCCGGTGATGTTTGCCGTCATGCTGCTGCTGACGGTGCCCGCTCTGATTCGCGGCAAGCTCAGCCGCTGGCAGGGCATACTGCTTCTGCTGATCTACGCCGCTTACTGCACGGTGCAGTTCACAATGTAACAACAAATATAAAGCAATATTACTTTACACATATATGATGGAGTTATGCGATAAGATTCAAGTGATTCGGCGAGAGATTGAACTCCTTCTGGGTAGGAAAGATCGGATCATTGTGGCTATTGATGGCCGCTGCGGCGCCGGAAAATCCACCCTGTCTGCCGCTCTCGCCCAGGAGTTTGGCTATCCGGTGATCCACATGGATGACTTTTTTCTCCGCCCTGAGCAGCGGACGCCGGAGAGGCTTTCGACACCCGGTGAGAACGTGGATCATGAGCGGTTTCTAGCCGAGGTTCTCTTACCGCTTGCCGCAGGGAAGGCAGTGCGATACCGCCCGTTTTCCTGCCGTACCATGACGCTATGTGAACCGGTGAATCTGCTCCGTGCCGCTGTAACCATCGTGGAGGGCAGCTATGCCTGTCACCCAACACTGCGCGATTATTACGACCTCCGCGTTTTTCTGGACGTGGACGGCAAGACTCAGATGGACCGCATCCTCCGGCGCAACGGTCCGGAGAAGGCGGAGGAGTTCCGCCGAAAATGGATCCCACTGGAGGAGCTGTATTTTTCCTCACTGGACGTGGCCTCCCACTGCGACTTGATTCTATAATAATAAAACTTCCGGAGAATTCTCCGGGAGTTTTATTATTCTGAATTGACTATCCCAACAGGCTTTTTAGCAGGATCTCCACGCCGATGGCGATGAGGATCAAGCCGCCCAGCACCGAGGCCTTTCCCGCCAGAATCGTGCCAAACCGTTTGCCCAGGCGCAGACCGACCATGCATAATCCGAAAGTTACGATTCCGATGATGATCGCCTCCACCAGAGCGAAGGGCCAGGTGTAATCGGCGATGGTGAACCCCACAGACAGCGCGTCAATGGAGGTGGCGATCCCTTGCAAAACCAGGCCCCGCAGACCCACGGGAGGCGGTGTGTCCTCGCCCTCTTTGTGAAGCAGTCCCTCCCGGATCATACCGCCGCCGATCCACACCAGCAGGATCAGGGCGGTCCAGGGGATATATTTTTGCACCGCATGAAACTTCTCCGCCACGGTGTGAACGCAGACCCAGCCGATCAACGGCATCATGATCTGGAAGATGGCGAAAGTGCCGGCAATGAGACACATACGCCTGCGTCCCATGCTGGGCTGACGTAGGCCGTTGGCCAAAGAGACGGAAAAGGCATCCATGGCCAGACCCACACCAAACAGGATGCTGTTGAAGAAAAAGAGGGCAGACCAGCTCACGAAAATGCCTCCCGGTTAAATCATTGAGGGATCAGTGGATTTCCACCGTCTCACCGTCCACGCGAAGTGCGGTGTTGTAGAAGGCGGTGACAGCGTTGGTGAAATGTGTCACGTCGGCGGTGGCGCACGTCTCGAGACAGGAGTGCATGGCCAGCTGTGCCATGCCAATATCCACGGTGCTGACCGGCGTCTTGGTGTCGGCAATGTTGCCCAGGGTGGAGCCGCCGGCCATGTCGGGCCGGTTGGCGTAGTGCTGCACGGGAACGTCAGCGCGGCGGCAGATCTCCGCAAACACGGCGGCGGAGAGCCCATCGGTGGCGTAGCGAGGGGAGTGCTTGATGACCACACCGCCGCCCAGCACGGGTGCCTCGTTGGCGTCGGCCATCTCCGGACGGTTGGGATGGCGGGCGTGGCCGTTGTCGCAGGAGAGCATCAGGGAGTTATCCAGCATGGCACCGGGATTGGCGTGAACAGCCAGAGAGATCTCGCGCAGCAGATCACTCATGGTGGCGGCTGCGGCACCCTGTTTGGTCTCCGAACCGATCTCTTCATTGTCGAACACGCACAGCATGGGCACGGCGTCGGTATCATTGGACTGCAGGAAGGCTTCGGCGCAGGTGAACACGCAGCCCAGATCGTCCAGCCGCGGGGCGGAGAGGAACTCATCGGCAGGTCCCCAGACGAAGCCGTTTTGGTTGTTGTAGATGATGAGGTCGGTGGAGAGGATGTCCTCTTCTGCGCAATTCAGTTTCTTTGCCAACTGGGCATTGAACTGTCCGGCGGAGGAGGCCAGACCGTAGAGCGGCGTCAGATCCCGGACGGGATCGTACTTATAGCCATTGTTGGCCTCGCGGTTCATGTGGATAGCCAGGCGGGGGATGACCACCATGTCCTTTTCAAAGTCCACTAGTTCCGTGCGGACGCCGCCATCGATCCGGACAGAGACGCGGCCGGCGATGCTGAGGGGCCGATCCAGCCAGCTGTCATTGAGCATGCCGCCGTACCGCTCGGCGGACAGGCGTACACAGTCGCCGCCGGTGAGTTCCGCCTTGTCGCGGATGCGGAAGCAGGGGGAATCGGCGTGGCTGGCGGTGATCATGAAGCCGGTGGGCATTCCCTGGGGCAGCCGAAAGGCAATGAGAGAACTGCCGTGGGGCGCGACGAAGTACTTGCCGCCGGGGACCATGGCTTCACCCCGGCGAAGGGGCTGGTAACCATTTGCCAGCAGCTTTTGACGCAGTGTTTCCACAGCATGGAAAGCAGTAGGACTCTTCTTTAAATCGTGGAGCAGGGACGTGATCATAGTGACACCTCTTACGTATGATTTTTTGGAGCATCGCTCCCATAGTTTTCCGCGGCTATTCTACCACAATCCATTTCAAAGGTACAGCATTTTCTTGGCGCACGGAGAGAATCGGTTGCGCATAGAATGGAGAAACCTTTGAAAGGGGCGGATTTGTCATGGAGATACAACAGATGAGGGGGACGCAGACCACGCGTGAAGGCTCATACGAAAACTTTTTACGCACACACCCGGGGCGTGGAAACCTGAAGGTCCAGGTTTCCACTGCGCGAGGCACTTTTCCCGTGGCCAATGCGCTGGTGGAGGTGACAAAGGAGTTTGACGGGGTCAACCGCGTGCTATACAAAAATGTCACAGACCCCTCCGGTATTGTGGAGCGTATGCCGCTGCCGGCTCTGCCGGTAGGATACTCCCAGCAGGAGTCCACAGCGGAGAACAGCGGAACACAATATCAGGTTTCGGTCTATCATCCGGCATTCACACCGCTGCGGAACTCAACCGTGGAGATATATGACGGTATAGAGACCATACTGCCCGTGGCGCTGGAGCCGTTGGTAAGGTAGGGGGGAGGACAGGAAATGGCAAGTCCTATCATCCCACAGACCATCACCGTTCACCTGGGCGCACCGGATCAGCCGGCGGAAAACGTTACCGTTCCATTTGCCGATTACATCAAAAACGTGGCCTCCAGCGAGATCTACCCCACCTGGCCGGAAAATGCCATCCGGGCAAACGTGCTGGCCCAGATTTCCTTCGCTCTCAACCGCGTTTTTACGGAGTATTATCCCAGCCGGGGGTATGACTTCGACATCACCAATACAACCCGCTATGATCAGGCATACACCCAGGGCGGCGAGGTGTTTGAGAACATCGGTCAGATCGTTGATGAGATCTTCAACAACTACATTGTGAGACAGGGCAGGGTGGAGCCCCTGTTTGCCCAGTTCTGCGACGGCGTCCGGACCCAGTGCCAGGGACTGTCCCAGTGGGGAACGGTTTATCTGGCCAATCAGGGACTGACGCCCTACCAGATCCTGCAATACTATTACGGCCAGAATATCGGCATCGTTACCAACGCGCCGGTGGGCACCAACGTACCCTCCTACCCGGGAATTCCGCTGCAGCGCGGCTCCTTCGGCGAGGAGGTGCGCCAGCTCCAGATCGAGCTCAACCGCATCGGTAAAAACTTCCCCGCCATCCCCGCCATCCCCGCCATAACCGGGGTCTTTGACGTGCCTACGGAGCAGGCGGTGATCCGCTTTCAGGATGTTTTCAACCTCTATGTGGACGGCATCGTCGGCAAGGCCACCTGGTATAAGGTCAAGGAGATCTTCAACGGCGTCAAGCGGTTGTCGGAGCTGAGCAGTGAAGGCCTGACCTTCAGTGAGGCGCAGCAGGTGTACCCCAGCGTTCTGCGCTTCGGTGACACGGGAATCGCCGTGCGCATCGTACAGTATTATCTGGCCTTCCTGGGATATTTTTACCCGGATCTGCCCCCCATCGCAATCGATGGCGTTTTTGGCCAGGAGACCTACGATGCGGTTTTGACCTTTCAGAACAAGTATGGCCTGGAGGTAGACGGCATTGTGGGACGCAATACCTGGAATGAGCTGCAGCGGGTCTATCGCGCCACAGTGCGGGATCTGCCGCCGGATTATCAGACCTACATCGGAGAGGCGTACCCCGGCCGGTTTTTGGTGCGGGGCGATACGGGCGCAGCTGTGTCCCGGCTGCAGAGCAACCTCCAACGCATCGCGCAGAACGATCCGTCCATCCCGCAGGTCCAGGTGACCGGCGATTTTGACGCTGCCACGGATGCAGCTGTGAAGGCCCTGCAGCGTCAGTTGGGCTTCGACCCAACCGGAGCAGTTGGTCCCATTCTCTGGAGCGAGATCAGCACCCGCGGACGGGGATATTGAGCCAAAGAAAAGTGAAAAAAGGACTATCATTTCTCCCCATGCCGTGTTATAATTTTCTTATCGTGTAAAACACTACGATTATACGGATACAGGAGGAATGATGCACATGGAAACCTACGGATTGGAGAAACTTGGTATCATCAATGCTGCGGCGATTTACCGCAACCTGACTCCCGCTCAGCTGACGGAGCACGCCCTGCGCCGCGGCGAGGGCACGTTGTCCCTGACCGGCGCGCTGGTGGTCAAGACCGGCAAGTACACCGGCCGCAGCGCCAATGACAAGTTTATCGTGGATACCCCCGCTATCCATGACGATATTGCCTGGGGCAAGGTCAACCGCCCTATCGACAAGGCCCGTTATGACGCTATTCGCGCCAAGGTGATCGCCTATCTGCAGGGCAAGGAGATCTTTGTGTTCGACGGCTTTGCCGGCGCCGATCCCAAGTATACCAAGGCTTTCCGCATCGTCAACGAACTGGCCAGCCAGAATCTGTTTATCCACCAGCTGCTGCGCCGGCCTACTGCCGAACAGCTGACAGATTTCACCGCTGACTACACCATCATCGCCGCCCCCGGCTTCAAGTGCATCCCTGAGATCGACGGCACCCGCAGCGAGGCCGCTATCCTGGTGGACTATGAGGCCCACGAGGTTGTCATCGCCGGCACCCAGTACGCCGGTGAGATCAAGAAGTCCGTATTCTCCGTGATGAACTATGTGCTGCCCAAGATGGGCGTGTTCCCCATGCACTGCTCCGCTAACATTGGCAAGGACGGGGACAGCGCCGTGTTCTTTGGCCTCAGCGGCACCGGCAAGACCACCCTGTCCGCCGATCCCAACCGCAAGCTGATCGGTGACGATGAGCACGGCTGGGCCGACGACTCTGTGTTCAACTTTGAGGGCGGCTGCTATGCCAAGTGCATCAACCTCAGCCCCGAGGGTGAGCCGGAGATCTACAACGCCATCAAGTTCGGCGCGCTGGTGGAGAACGTGGTCATGGATCCCGAAACCCGTGAGTTCGACTTCAACGACGATTCTCTGGCCGTCAACTCCCGCGTGGGCTATCCCGTGGAGTATATTCCCAACGCCGAGCTCTCCGGCATGAGTCCCAGCGTGCCCAAGACCGTCATCTTCCTGACCGCCGATGCCTACGGTGTGCTGCCCCCCATCAGCAAGCTGGACCGCAACCAGGCCATGTATTACTTCGTGTCCGGCTTTACTTCCAAGGTGGCCGGCACGGAGATCGGCATCACCGAGCCGGTGCCCACCTTCTCCACCTGCTTTGGCGAGCCCTTCCTGCCCCTGGATCCCTCCGTCTACGCCGGCATGCTGGCTGAAAAAGTGGAGAAGTCCGGCGCCAACGTGTATCTGGTCAACACCGGCTGGAACGGCACCGGCAAGCGCATGAAGCTCAGCTATACCCGGGCCATGGTCACCGCCGCACTCACCGGCGAGATCGAGAAGAGCGAGTTCGTCACCGATCCCACCTTTGGCGTCCAGGTGCCCACCACCATCCCCGGCGTGCCCAGCGAACTGCTGATCCCGGAGAACACCTGGGAGGACAAGGATGCCTACCGCGCCAGCTGCAAGAAGCTCGCCACCAGCTTTGTGGAGAACTTTAAGAAGTACACCAAGATGAGCGCCGAGGTCGTTGCAGCCGGTCCCAAGGCGTAACGAGAAGAATTCAATTTGAAACGCCGGAAGGTCTCTTCCGGCGTTTCGATCTGTATCCAATGGATAAAAGGAGCGCAAAATGATTGAACTGAAGATCCTTTTGGACAATGTGGACTATGACTCTCTGGCGGACGTGCTTGTCCCGCTGGTGGCGGAAAAGATGAAAGAAAGTGAAAGCGGAGGAATACTGGGTGGCATTCTGGCCAAAAATCCCTCTACAGCTTCGTCAATCGCACATACGCTTCTCAAGACCATGTCTCAGGAAAAAAGAGACGAATTGCTTGTCCAGCTTGTCACCAAGTACCGGGATAAGCTGCTGGAAAAGGGAAGAGAAGCGCTGGAAAAACAGGGCGTCAACATGGAATTGAGTGATTTATCTGTCAAGAAGATGTGAAGTAATCTTACTTTACATTGCAGATGTAAAAGAGGCATGGGATTGATCCCATGCCTCTTTTTATGTCTTCTGTATTAGTGGCGTGTTTCTTTCAGCATCTGCACGGCTCTGCGGAGAGCATCCACCTGCTCCTGTGTGGTGGCCCAGCTGGCGCAGAAGCGAACACCGGAGTGTGTCTCATCCACTCGCTCCCAATACTCATACCCGAAGTTTTGCCCCAGAATTGCCAGCTCCTCATCCGGGATAATGGGATACTGCTGGTTGGTGGGGGAGTCAAACAGAAGGGGATAGCCATTGGACACAAAGATCTCTCGGATCTGATAAGCCATCTCAATGGCATGCCGTGCAATTTGGAAGTAGAGATCATCCGTGAACAGGGCGTCGAACTGCAGGCCCAGCAACCGTCCCTTTGCCAGCATACCGCCACGCTGCTTCTGCAGGGGGCGGAAGTCCTTCTTCAGCGCGGGATTGGTGATGACAACCGCCTCGCCGAACAGGGCGCCCACCTTGGTGCCGCCGATATAAAACACGTCGCAAAGCTGTGCCAGTTCCGCCAGCGTCAGATCGGCGGCATCGGAGGCGAGACCGTAGCCCAGACGGGCTCCGTCGATGAACAGGGGCAGGCCGTAAGCAATGCAGGTATCATAGAGAGCTGTAAGCTCGGACTTGCTATACAGCGTACCGCCTTCGGTGGGATAGGAGATGTAGACCATACCGGGGTAGACGATGTGTTCATAGCTCTCGTCATTCTTATGCCACTCAACGTAGTCAGCCACCTGGCGCGCGGTAATCTTGCCATTGGTGGTGGGAAGGGTGATGACCTTGTGGCCTGTGGACTCGATGGCGCCGGACTCATGGCAGTTCACGTGTCCGCTGACGGCTGCCAATACGCCTTGATACGGGCGCAGGATGGAGGCAATGACGGTTGTGTTGGTCTGCGTTCCGCCTACTAAAAAGTGGACGGCGGCGTCCGGCGTGCCGCAGGCGGCGCGGATCTTGGCTCTGGCCGCTTCACAGTAGGGGTCGCAGCCATAGCCAATGGTTTGTTCCAAATTGGTGCGGATCAGACGATCAAGCACGGCGGGATGCGCTCCCTCCAGGTAGTCGCTGTTGAAATAGATCATATGAGATATCCCTTTCTCCCGATTTTGTTTTATTTTACACCATTGTTCGAGGCAAGTAAAGCGGGAAAATGAACGCGCTTGCAAATGGGAATCAAATCTGGTAACATATACGCAGGGAGGGGATGCGTATGAAAAAAGCGGTATACGTGATCCTGATCATCGTTTTGCTGGGCGTATTTGGTTATTCCGCCTATCTCTTGGGCGACTATTATCTGGCCAAGTATCGCAGTGACAAGTGTGTCGCCCAGGCGGTTCAGCACGTCCATGTCAGGGAATCGTCGGGAATCAGCCAGACCGGCGATCCGGAGGCACCGGCGGATGAACCGGAACCTGAGGGCATCGATGTGGATTTTGAGGCCCTGTGGAAGCTCAACAGCGACATCGTTGCCTGGATCTACTGCCCCGACACGCCGATCAATTACCCCATCGTCCAGGCGGACGACAATGACTACTACCTGCGTCGTTTGCTGGACGGCAGCTGGAATATCGGCGGGACGCTGTTTCTGGACTATCGCTGCACCGGGGACTTCACCGGCCGGAACAACGTAGTCTACGGCCACCACATGAAGAGCGGCACCATGTTTGGATCTCTGGTTCGTTACCGGGATCAGAGCTACTACAACGAGCACCCTGTTATGTACCTTGCCACCCCTATGGGACAATATCGCGTGGAGTTGTTTGCCGGCTGCACCATCGACGCCATGGACAACATTTACGACATCAATCCCAGCGACGAGCAGATTCTGCGGTTGACGCGGCGTTCCAGTTTTGCGCCTGACCATGAGATTTCCCTGGATGGTCCCATTTTGACGATGTCAACCTGCGCGTATGACTTTGAAAACGCGCGCTATGTTGTCATAGGCAGATTGGTACCCATTGAATAATCAAAACCTCCGGCTAAGCCGGAGGTTTGACTAAGCCCTATAAGGGC
>CAMVMU010000034.1 GCA_947168655.1 uncultured Oscillospiraceae bacterium | reverse complement strand
GGCCGATTTTCACTTTATCGTCAAAGGTGACCGTGATCATGCCAGTTCCTCCTTTACGTTGATGACCGGTGCGTCCACGGCCTCCGACATGGCGCGCATGAACGCGTCCTTGTCGAAGCGCCAGCCGTAGGCCGACACGGGGTTGATGGTGACGCACAGGGTCCTGGCGGCCTCCACCGTCTCCAGCGCCACCTGCCGTGTAGCCAGCTTGTCAAGGGTGTCAGTGCTCAGCAGCACCTTGCTGGGGTCCTTCACCACCAGCCTCCCCTTGCGCAAGAGGCCGCTGCGCAGCAGGGGCACCACCATGGAGTCGGTCAACGCGCCGCCCACAATGGCCTCGCCGTTTTTCTTCAGCGCGTCGGCCAGAGAACCCTCCACCTCCTCCGGCAGTGTTTCCGCCTTTGGGATGTTCATGATGCGGTAGATGTTCACCGTGTCCGCCACAACTTTCTCCATGCTCATGTGGTAGCTTGCCCCAGTGCAGAGGATAACGCCCTCCGCCACGGCACGGGCGCCCAAAGACTTGCGGCCCAGGGCCCCGTCGATGATGGACTGGTCCGCGCCCAGGTCAAAGAAGTGCTGTGACACGGTCTTGAGCTGGGTGGTGATGGACGGCCCCGCCAGCTGGACGTAGCCGTCGCTGCGGGCCCGGACGATGACCACCTCGCCCACAGGGGTGGGGATGCCGGTGGTCATCAGCACCTCCTGGGTGATGTCGCCCAGACGCAGCATGTCCTTGGCGGTGGCGATCAGCGTACCCGCAGGGACGAAGATGCTGGGCTTTTCCGTGCCGGTGACTACGTCGGTGGACTCGCCATCCCGCCCGATGGAGGTCAGGCCCAGCACACGCTCCCGGCCGCTGTGATGCAGCAGCCAGTTGAGCACAGTGGTCTTTCCGGCGTTTTTGCACATGCCCACGATGGACATGGTCTTGACGCTGTGCAGTTGTTCCAGCAGTTGCGTTTGCATGGCACGGCTCCTTTCGGTGGGGTATACTCTCAACTGATGATGATACCATAAACTGCCGAAAAAGAAAAGGGGTGAGTTTTGCATACGATTGCCACATTGCGCTGTCATTCCGAGGAACCAGTTCACAGACTGGTGACGTGGGAATCCGTTTTATCCGGGGATTACGGATTGCCACGGGCACTCCGTGCCCTCGCAATGACAAAGAATACACCTCCTGCAAACAAAGGACGGCGCCGCAAACGCGTCGCCGTCCTTCAATTCTGAATCTATAAATTCTGGATAACATTTCACTCCACCGTGACGCTCTTGGCCAGGTTCCGGGGCTTGTCGATGTCGCAGCCACGCTCCAGGGCGATGTAGTAGGCCAGCAGCTGCAGGGGCACCACGCCCAGCTGGGGCTGGAGCATGGGCTCCGTCTCCGGGATGGGCAGCACCATGGGCACACGCTCTGCCATGGCGGCGGCGCGGCGGTCGATGGTCAGGGCCAGGACACGTGCGCCCCGGGCCTGCACCTCCACCACGTTGCTCATGGCCTTGTCGAACAGCGGGTCATACAGGCTCAGTGCGATAACCAGCGTGCCGTCCTCAATGAGGGAGATGGTGCCGTGCTTCAGCTCGCCGGAGGCGTAGGCCTCAGAGTGGATATAGCTGATCTCCTTGAGCTTCAGACTGCCCTCCAGAGACAGGGCGTAATCCAGATTGCGGCCGATGAAGAACACGTCCTCATGATGGGCGCATTCCTGGGCCAGGGTGTGGATCTCCTCCCGCCGCAGAAGGATCTCCTCCATCTGCTCCGGCAGGGCCTGGATGCCCCGGACCATGTCGGTGTAGGTCTCGTAGTCCACGGTGCCCATAATGTCGCCGAAGTAGACGCCCAGCAGGTTCAGAAGAGCCATCTGGGTGCTGTAGGCCTTGGTGGTTGCCACGGCGATCTCGGGGCCGGCCCAGGTATAGAGCACGTCGTCGCTCTCCCGGGCGATGGACGAGCCCACCACGTTGACAATGGACAGGATCCGCGCGCCCCGCTTCTTGGCCTCCCGCAGGGCGGCCATGGTGTCCAGCGTCTCACCGGACTGGCTGATGACGATGACCAGATCGCCTTCGCCCACAATGGGGTCGCTGTAGCGGAACTCGGAGGCCAGACAAACCTCCACATTGCGTCGGAGCATCCGCTCCAGATTGTACTTGCCCACCACGCCCACATGGTAGCTGGAGCCGCAGGCCACGATATAGATCTTGCCGATGGCGCGGATCTGCTCCGGGGTCATATTCAGATCGCTGAACACCACCCGGCCGTTCTGGATGCGGGCGGCGGTGGCGTCCCGGATGGCACGGGGCTGCTCCATGATCTCCTTGAGCATGAAGTGGGCGTAGCCGCCCTTCTCCGCTGCGTCGATCTCCCAGTCCACGTGGTGGTGCTCCTTCTCCACCGGGCGCATCTGCCGGTCGTAAATGCGGATGCCGCCGGCACTGAGAATGGCCAGCTCGCCGTCGTCCATATAGGCGATGTCGCGGGTGTAGCGGATCAGGGCCGTCACGTCGGAGGCGATGTAGTTGCCGCCCTCGCCGTAGCCCAGCAGCAGCGGCGCGTCCTTCCGGGCGGCGTACATCCGGTCGGGGTAATCGGCGCACACGATGCCCAGGGCATAGGCCCCGTCCACCGCATTGAGCATGCACATGACCGCCTCGAAGAAATCGCCGCACTGGTCATAGTAATAGTCCAGCAACTGGGCCACCACCTCCGTGTCTGTCTCGGAGCGGAAGGTGTAGCCTTTTTGGATGAGCTGGTTCTTCAGCTCCATGTAGTTCTCAATGATGCCGTTGTGCACCACGGCAATCCGCCCGCTGCTGCTGACGTGGGGGTGTGCGTTGACGTCGTTGGGCTCGCCGTGAGTGGCCCAGCGGGTATGCCCGATGCCCAGGGTGCCGGGCAGGTCCGCGCCCTGATGGGTCAGCTCGCTGAGTACGTCCAGACGTCCCCGGACCTTCTTCACACGGAGCTCGCAATCGCCGCACACGGCAATGCCGGAGGAGTCATATCCCCGGTATTCCAGACGGCGCAGGCCGTCCAACAGGATGGGGGCCGCCTGTTCGCTGCCCACAAATCCTACGATTCCACACATTTGATTGTTCCTCCTGATAATAAAAATGGTATCAAAAGGACAAACTCGCAGATATTTGCCTTTTTTCTCCGGTCACAGCCCCTCTGTTTTGCGGTCGCCCGCATATTTGTCAGCTGTGTAACGTACCCGGGAGCGGTGCGGGAGAGCTTCCGCCGAAAGCTTCGATCCTCTCTCCTCCTCGTCGTCCTGCCCGGTGGGCAGGCACTGGCGCTTCGTGACAGGAATGCTCCTGTGATCCTCCTTTCACCTTCTGCGAATGGAACTGCTGTCTGTTCATAAAAATGCGCTGTCTGCGCATACTACCCCGTAAAAAGGGGGTATTTTGCCTTGATCACCGCGTTGATCCGCACTGTGATTCTCTATTTTCTTCTGATCGTGGGCCTGCGCCTCACCGGCAAACGCCAGATCGGCGAGCTGGAGCCCATCGAGCTGGTGCTGACCATGCTGCTCAGCGACCTGTCCGCCGTACCCATGCAGGATTTCGCCATTCCGCTGCTATACGGTGTCATCCCCATTCTGACGCTGCTGTCCCTGTCCACCCTGCTCAGCTACGGCAGCCTGCGCAGCGTTCGTCTGCGGCGGCTCATCTGCGGCGAGCCGGCGCTGATCATCCACAACGGCCGCGTGCTGCAGACTGCCATGCGCCGCAACCGGCTGACGCTGGACGAGCTGCTGGAGGAGCTGCGGGGCCAGGGGATCACGGACATGAAAACCGTGAAGCACGCCGTGCTGGAGACCAGCGGCAAGCTGTCTGTCCTGCTCTATCCGGACCAGCAGCCCGCCACGCCCAAACAGATGGGCCTCCAGGTGAAGGACGATATGTACTTGCCCACCGTCATCATCAACGACGGTCGGCTCATGAAGGACAACCTGACACGCCGTGGTTTTGACGACAAGTGGCTGCAAAAGCAGCTGAAACAGCATCAGGCTCACACACCGTCGGACATCTTCTATCTGTCCGTAGACGACGAGGGCACGGTGCTGTGCCTGCCCAAGGAGGAACAGAAATGAGAGCTTTCCGGATCCCCTGTTTTGTGCTGCTGCTTTTGCTGGCCCTCTCCCTGGCCAACAGCTCCGCCATGGCACGCCACTGCGTCAGGTGGAACCATGCGCTGGACGCGGCGCAGCAGGCTGTGTCCGAGGAACGATGGTCGGATGCAGGCCGGTCATTGGACGAGCTGCAGGAGAGCTGGACCGCCTGCGAGGTGTGGCTGCGCATCGTCCTGTCTCATAACACGGTGGACGAGGCCCAGCAGCTGATGGAACGCTCACGCCTGATGGTCGGCCTCGAAGAAGCCACCCACGCCCGGGACGCCATGACCGAACTGGACAATCTTTTGGAGCGGATCGGCGGCGGCGAGCAGCTCAGTCTGTCAAACATACTGTAAGGCAGTATTCCTTTACTTCTCCTGTAGCAGCTTGTTCAGCTCGCTCATAAAGGTGTTGATATCCTTGAACTGGCGATACACGGAGGCAAAGCGGACGTAGGCTACCTCGTCGGCGGTCTTCAGCTTCTCCATGACCTTTTCGCCGATGGTCTCGGTGCTGATTTCCCGCTCCAGGGAGTTCTGGATCTCCTGCTCGATCTCCGAGGTCATGCGCTCCATCTCCGCCACGGAAACGGGGCGCTTCTCGCAGGAGCGCTGGATGCCCCGCAGCACCTTGCCCCGGTCAAAGCTCTGGCGGCTGCCATCCTTCTTGATGACCACCATGGGCAGGCTCTCCACCGTCTCATAGGTGGTGAAGCGACTCTCACACTTGAGGCACTCTCTGCGGCGGCGGATGCTGCTGCCCTCATCGGCAGGACGGGAGTCCACCACCTTGCTCTCTCTGTAACCGCAATAGGGACATCTCATTTTTGTATCCTCCATTCTCTGTGTATATGCCACCAGTTTGTATACTTTGTAGGTATTATACCATATCACCGCAAGATATGGTAGTCCCTTTTGACAAAAAATCAAAATAATGGCGGAATAATCGGCCGCCCCACCCCGTCAAACCAGAAGACAGCACACTGCCGCTCCATCACCTGCACAATACGTGCCAGGCAGAACAGGGATGGCAGCGGAAACGGGCCGTTTTCCTCAAAAGGCATTGCCAGCTGCCATCCTGATTTATATCGGCGGCACAAGCCGCCGCACACAGGCCAGCCGGGAAACAGTTCTGCCGCAGCCGGAATCCACGCCTCCCCGGATCCGTCCACGGAATAGGCGACGCCGCTGAGAATCCTTCCCGCCGGAGCGGTCAGTTCCCGGGAAAAGCAGCGGCTCATGGCGCCTCCCTCCCATACGCCCAGCAGAAGGTCTCCCTTCTCACCCCTGGCATATAAGCGGTACAAGCCCTTCGAAACCGCCGCACGGACAGTGAAGCGTGTATCGCGCCCCTCCAGGGTGACGTGGAGAATGCCCGCCTGATGCCCGGATAAGTACAGTGGACAATCCAACTCGTCCCCTCCCTCCCGCCCAACGCGGTGCTTCTCCATGGGTATGCGCCGCCGAGAGGTAATATGAAAAACCGCCCCGCGCACCATAGAGGCACGCAGGGCGGTTTCCACTTTTCCGATATCCACGCTTTTACGTCAATGTGCCCCGACTCAGACCGAAACTCACCGCAATGGCCTCGTCCACCTGCTCCATCACGTTTCGGTTTGCCCGGCCCATTCGTTCCCGCAGCCGCCGTTTATCCAGCGTACGCACCTGCTCCAGAAGGATCACGGAGTCCTTGGGCAGGCCACTGCTCTCAGCAGTCACCTCGATATGTGTGGGCAGCTTTGCCTTTCCCATCTGGGACGTGATGGCTGCTGCGATCACCGTGGGCGAATGGCGGTTGCCGGTGTCGTTCTGCACGATCAGCACCGGGCGTACGCCGCCCTGTTCGCTGCCGACAACCGGACTCAGATCGGCATAAAAGATATCGCCGCGCTTGACTATCGTATCCACAAAGTTCACACTCCGCCGCCTTGAAGTACCCGTGGTATGTGCTGTTCCACGGGTCACTTTCATTCTCCCACGCAGCTGCGGAATTTATACGCTTCGGTGAAATTCGTTGTCCTTTATCCGCCCCGTTCTATTCTATGTCCGGCTGCTCAAAAGCGCAACATGAGTTCCCGGTCCACCACCTGGCCGTGGCGCAGATACACGCGCTTCACCCGCTTGCTGACGGCACAGGTGATCTCGTAGGAAATGGTACCGGCCAGCGCAGCAACATCGTTGACACTGATATGTTCGCCGAAGATCTCCACCTCGTCGCCCTCCTTCACATTGGGCAGATCGGTGAGGTCGATCATGCACATATCCATGCAGATCCTGCCCCGCTGGGGGGCGGGGCCGTCCGCTGTCATCATCTGGCAGCGGTTGGAGAGGGTGCGGAAGAAACCGTCGGCATAGCCGTAGGGCACCACGCCCATTCGAGTGGTGCGGTCAGCCTTGAACATCCGGCCGTAGCTGACGGTGGTACCCGGATCATAGGTCTTGATGATGCTGACGTTGGTCTTCAGACGCATTACCGGCTTAAGGCCAAGCTGTGCGGCAAATTCGCCGCAGCCGTACAGCAACAGGCCTGGCCGGATCATATCCATCCAGGCGTCGGGCCACAGGGCAGTGGCGCCGGTGTTGGCGCAGTGGTGCAGGGCAAACTGATGGCCCCACTTCTCCTCCACAGCGGCAATGGTGCGGCGGAACAGGTCCAGCTGACCCCGGGTATAGGCCACGCTCTCCTCCTTGTCCGGCTCATCGGACACGGCGAAGTGGGTGAAAATGCCCTCTACCCGCAGGCCGGGCAGCCGGCAGGCTTCGGTGATGTCCGCCACCGCCCGGTCGAAGTGATGGCCCTGGCACAGGAATCCCACGCGGGACATGCCGGTATCCACCTTCATATGTACCAGCAGCTCGCCGCCGTGGCGCACCGCCTCGGCGCTGTACGCCACGGCGGCCTCCGGTGAAGTGACCGCCTGGGTGATGCGGTAGTCGATGAGGTTGCCCACCTGGTCGGCGGGGGTATAGCCCAGGATCAGGATCGGCAGGGTGACGTCGTGGACGCGCAGCTCCACAGCCTCATCAATGCTGCTGACCGCCAGATAGTCGGCCCCCAGTTCCTGCAGCAGATGGGAGATCTGAATGCAGCCGTGGCCGTAGGAGTCCGCCTTCACCACACCCAGGAACTTCACGTTCTGCCCCACGTGGGCGCGCAGCGTGCGATAGTTGTGCTCCAGGGCATCCAGATCGATCTCCGCCCATGTTCTCCTCAGTGTAGATTCCATGTTCTCTTTTTTTCCTTTCTTACGGCTCCGTGGGAGCCTGTGTCTTTACTGTAAAGCTGATCACCTTTATAGATAATCGCATCTGTCCGTTCAGAGATAATTCGCTGTAGACCGGGAAAAGCGTTTCGGCGTCAAACCAGGTGGTGCACAGCACCTTTTCGCCGTCCGGGGCCGTGGTGTCAAAGGCCATGCGCAGGCAGTCCCTGTCCCCCACGGTCTCCCTGCCCTCCTCCAGCACGTAGCCGGATGCAGCTGCCCTCAGCAGCCACGGCAGGCAGTTGGCGGGTGAGACAGCTTCCACCGTCCCCGCCGACAGGGTCAGATCGTCATAGGCCAGCTTCAGATCGTCACCTGATACGGTAGCCCGCACGCCCGCCAGCTCGGCAGGTGCCGTGATAACGATTTCCGAGCCGTCATTAGGGTCATAATCACAGGTCACCTGATACTGCCGCGTCTCGTCCGCCAGGTGGACGGTGATCTCCGCCGTCAGCTCCGCGTGCGACACGGCGGCATACTGTTCCTGCAGAGATATGCCCTGCTGTGCCTTGCCGCACCCGCTCAAAACAAGCAGGCACAGCGCGGTAATCCAGATTTTTTTCATGATAACCTCCTGTCCGGAGGCTCTCCAAATCCCCTCAGATCCGGCGCGGCATACGCCGCTCCAATTCCAGCAGCGCCTGCGGTATTTTTTCCAGCAGGTCGGTAGGCGTCATGGCACGCTCCGTCTTTTCCGCAGCAGCCATATCCCCGGCCAGGCCGTGGAGATACACGGCTGCGCAGCACGCGGCGAAGGGCTCCATACCCTGTCCCAGCAGGGATACCACCATGCCGGAGAGCACGTCGCCGCTGCCTCCCTTGGCCATGCCGCTGTTGCCGGTGGAGTTCACGGCAAGACGTCCGTCCGGGGCGGCGATCACCGTCCGGTGTCCCTTCAGAACGAGGTATATCCCGTGTTGAGCGGCAAAGGCCCTGGCGGATTCCTCCCGGCCCGCTCCGAGATCGCCGATTCTGGCAAACTCCCCCTCGTGGGGCGTCAGCACCGTGACCCGGTCCCGGCGGCACTGCAATTCATCTATATGTCCCGCCAGCGCGTTTATGCCGTCGGCGTCCAGCACCAGCGGCCGGGGCAGATCCAGCAGGCGGCGGATCAACTCATCGGTCTCCCCGCTCCGGCCCAAACCGCAGCCGATCAGCACGGCGTCACAGGGTGCGGCGGCGCGGCGGATCTGTTCTTCCGCGGCAAGTGCCAGCTTCCCCTCCCCCGTGTCCGGCAGTGGGAACGGCATGGCCTCGTCGGACTTGGCAGCCACCACCGTCCAGGCCCGCTCCGGCACGCCCAGATACACCAGGCCGCTGCCCATACGCACGGCGGCACGGCTGGCAAACACCGGAGCGCCGGTGAAGCCCACGCTGCCGCACAGGCAATATACCTTGCCGAAGGTGCCCTTGTGTCCCAACGGGTCGCGGACAGGCAGGCTGCTTTGGATCATGGCAGCGGTCAGTTCCATGGCAGGCATCTCCTTATCCCCAAATAATTACCAGACAACAGTATAACACCGCTGTCAACCGGGCAAAAAGGGCGTGCTGCAAAATGAACACTTCCGTCATTGCGAGGGCCCGACGGGGTCGTGGCAATCCGGATCCCCCGCGAAGGGAGCAGATTCCCACGCCGGTGACATCGGTTACCGGCTCGGAACGACGGGTGCAAAGCATTTTGCAGCACGCCCGTTATCATGCATATATGCGGTTATCCCTTCAGCGCCTCCAGGCAGGCCTGCAGCATGGGCCAGGAGAAGGCGTCCTCCGCCAGGCACACCCGCTGCCAGGAGGGTCGCACCTCCTCAATTGCCTGGATCGGCTGATTCTCCTCCGCGCCGGGGATATCCTGAAAGATTTGGTACCATCGCCAGAGAAGGCGGTTCGGCACAAGAGCCACCGATCCGTCCAGATACAGGTATACCGTCTGTGAAAAGCCCTCGCTTTCCTTTTCGTCCCGCCCCATCATAAACTCACCGCTGAGATACTCCGTCAGCATAACGCCGTTTTCCGGCGGCGTCCAGTCCCACGGAGCCGGCTTGTACGCAGGCGGCAGCGGCCCCTCGTAAAGATTGTTTTTCAGCTCTCCCGCCCCGAACAGGTTTTCCAGCAGGGCCAGCGCCTGGGCCCGGTCCAGATCCACGTGGAAGTCCCCGGTCTGCAGGCACAGGCAATAGTCCTCTGCCTTACAGGTCGTCTCGGCATCCCAATTGTCTGTCCGGTAGGTGACAAGCCACTCGTCCCGCTCCGCCGCGCCAACATTGTAGGGATCCGCAGAATACTTGTATGCCAGCGCCTGTACGCGCAGATAGTCCGCCGCGCCGTAGGCATATTCCGTCACCTTCGACTCCCACGGATCGCCGCGGGCGATGGTCCCGTCGGAAAACACGGCGTAGGTGCTCTCCGTGCCGTCGCTCTCCGTCACGTACACGTAGATACACTGGTCCTCGTATGCCGTGTCGTCATCCCGGACGACGTACTCCGCAGACTCCACCAAGTCCAGCAGATACGCCCTGTCCGCCGCGCCGTCAACCGGATCCGACACCGGGGAGGACAGATTGCCGAACAGTGAGCTGTGGTTCCACAGCCGGATCTCCGGCCATTCCTCCGCCGACCTGTCGCCGGAGAGGTCGAAGGTCTCCTCATCCTCCCGGATGGTCCCGTCCAGGAACTGGTAAAAGACATTTCGATATACGGTGACGGTGCGCGTGCCGTTATCCTCCAGAGGCGCGTAGGGCGCGCACTCCACCGTTAAGTGCTCCCCGCCCTCCGGGATGGCCACCGTCAACTCCGGCAGCTTCTGATGCCCCGCGCAGCCGGCCAGTATCAGCGAGGCAAACAGCGCAGCGGCCCAGCGTGTGATCCGCTTCATTCTGACAGACCTCCTTCATGTATTTATCGAGTAATCACGTATCATTTTTTTATTGTACACCATGAGTCCTTTTGTTTCAAGATTCATTAAGGAGGAGCCTATCAATTAATGTCAGAGATTTCAGATCGCCCGTTTTTACGGATCATGCTGTTAAAAGAAGATGGTGAAATACCGCAGAAAAACACTTGCAACCACACGTAAACTGTGCTATATATAAGGGGTCTGAAATCAAATGCGAAGAACGGGAAGTACCGCGATACCCCCATCCGTCAGAGAGGATCGGTCAAAGGCTGCAAGCCGGTCCGGGCTGGAGCGCGGCGTTCGCCCGGGAGCAGCCGCGAGGAAATGCGCGGACGGATCGCCCACGTTACGGGCCGCAAGAGTGCGCCGCTTTTGGCGGCGAAGCCGGGTGGTACCGCGGAAGGCAAGCCTTTCGTCCCTGTGTCATGGGGACGGAGGCTTTTTTTGTCTGTCCCCAACCCGAAACAAATCCGAGAGGACAGGAGTGTAAACCGTATGAAGCAACAGTTGGAGCAGCTCCGTGCCGCCGCGCTGGCCGCCATCGCGCAGGCCGGAGGCATGGAGGATCTGGAGAACGCCAGGGTCCGTTTCCTGGGCAAAAAGGGCGAATTGACCGCTGTTCTCCGCCAGATGGGCAAGCTCAGCCCAGACGAGCGCCCCGCCATGGGTCAGCTGGCCAACGAGGTCCGGGCTGTCATGGAAAAGGCCATCGACGAAGCAAGGATCGAACTGGAAGCCGCCGCCCTGGAGCGGAAACTGAAGAACGAGGCTGTGGACGTCACCGTTCCCGGTGAAAAAGTGACGTTAGGCCACAAGCATCCCATGTATATCGCTCTGGACGAGATCAAGGATATTTTCGTGGGCATGGGCTTTACCGTGCTGGACGGACCTGAAGTGGAACTGGCGGAGCTGAACTTTGACCGGCTCAACGCCGGCGAAGGCCATCCCTCCCGCGACTGGTCCGACACCTTTTATTTCAAGGAGGACAGCAGTGTAATGCTCCGCTCCCAGACCAGTCCCATGCAGGTCCGGGCCATGGACACCCTGCCCCTCCCCATCCGCATGATCGCACCCGGCCGTGTCTACCGCAAGGACGAGGTGGATGCCACCCACAGTCCCATGTTCCACC
The DNA here is from genome assembly GCA_947168655.1 of uncultured Oscillospiraceae bacterium. Classification (GTDB taxonomy): domain Bacteria; phylum Bacillota; class Clostridia; order Oscillospirales; family Oscillospiraceae; genus Vescimonas. The sequence continues at coordinate 7,953 of CAMVMU010000034.1, read as the reverse complement.
AGGTGGAGGGCATGGTCATCGATAAGAACGTCACTATGGCCGACCTGAAGGGCACGCTGAACGCCGTGGTGGAGCAGCTCTACGGCAAGGGCACCCAGACCCGGTTCCGCCCCCACCACTTCCCCTTTACCGAGCCGAGCTGCGAGATGGACGTGCAGTGCCACAAGTGCGGCGGCAAGGGCTGCCCCACCTGCAAGGGCGAGGGCTGGATCGAGCTGCTGGGCGCCGGTATGATCCATCCCCACGTGCTGGAGATGGCCGGCATCGACCCCAATGTGTGGTCCGGCTGGGCCTTTGGCTTCGGCCTGGAGCGCACTGCCATGCGCCGCTTCAAGATCGACGACCTGCGTCTGATCTTTGAGAACGACGTGCGCTTCCTCGAGCAGTTTTAACCCCTCACAAAAATGCCTGCGGCATTTTTCGTGAAAAGGATTGCACCCCGCTGCGTGCACTCGCTTGCGTGAGACGCTCGCACACTTGCAGGGCGAGAAGTATTTTTTGGCACGTACACGCCGCGCCAAAAAATGATTGTATATCTTCCGCCGCTGCGGCGGCGGAATTCTGCGAAGCATTTTCAAATCTCTTTTACAGGAGTTGATTCAATATGGATTTGAGCCGTAAATGGTTGACTGAGTTCGTCGACGGGGTCTCCCCCGACGAGATCAATGATAAAGACTTCTCCGAGGCCATGACCCTCAGCGGGTCCAAGGTGGAGACCTACCGGGATCTGGGTGAGGAGATCCGCAATGTGGTGGTGGGTCGTGTGCTCTCCCTGGAGCGCCACCCCGACTCCGACCACATGTGGGTCTGCCGCATCGACGCTGGCTCCAGTGAGCCCATCCAGATCGTCACCGGTGCCTGGAACGTCCACGTAGGCGATCTGGTGCCTGTTGCCCTCCACAAATCCACCCTCCCCGGCGGGAAGAAGATCGAGAAGGGCAAGCTCCGCGGCGTGGAGTCCAACGGCATGCTGTGCGGTCTCTCCGAGCTGGGACTGGACGAGCGGGATTTCCCCTATGCCGCCATCACCCCCGCCGCTCTGCTGAACGACTATCACCCCATCGACCCCGCCAAGCCCTCCATTTCTGCCGACATCAAGCCCGGCGATAAGATCTACGGGCCGGTGGTCTGCGCCCGTGTCATCGACGAGCGCGCCGTGCTGCTGGACACCGGCAGCGCCCAGGTTGCGGTAAATACCCCCTGCCCCAACCTGCACAACGGAGATCTGGTGGCCTATAACGCCAAGAATAACAGCATCTGTACAGTAGATGACCTTCACGCCGAGCAGCGGGAATTCCCCCACTGCATTCCCGACGGTATCTTTATTCTCCACGAGGACTGCGCCCCCGGCGATGACATCAAGCCCATCATCGGCGCCGACGACCACGTGGTGGAGTTTGAGATCACCCCCAACCGCCCCGACTGCCTGAGCATCATCGGCCTGGCCCGTGAGGCCGCCGCCACCTTTGATCAGCCTCTCCACCTCCATGAGCCGGTGGTGAAGGGCGGGGCCGACGGCGCGCTGCATGAGCTGCTGGATGTGGAGACCCCCGCCGCTGATCTGGTGCCCCGTTACACCGCCCGCATGGTGCGCAATGTGAAGATCGGCCCCTCCCCCCTGTGGATGCGCCAGCGCCTGCGTGCTATGGGCGTGCGCCCCATCAACAACATCGTGGACATCACCAACTATGTGATGATGGAGTACGGCCAGCCCATGCACGCCTTCGACTACCGCTATGTCAAGGGCGGCAAGATCATCGTCCGCCGCGCTGCCGAGGGTGAGGAGCTGACCACCCTGGACGGCACCGTCCGCAAGCTGAACGCCAACCATCTGGTCATCGCCGACGAGACCCGCGCCGTGGGCCTGGCGGGCATCATGGGCGGTGAGAACAGCGAGATCGTGGCCGACACCGCGGACGTGGTGTTTGAATCCGCCACCTTTGACGGCACCTGCATCCGCAAGGGCGCTCTGGCCCTGGGCATGCGGACGGAGGCCTCTGCCAAGTTTGAAAAGGGCCTGGACCCCATGAACACCCTGCCCGCCGTGAACCGCGCCTGTGAGCTGGTAGAGCTGCTGGGCGCAGGCGAGGTAGTGGACGGTGTCATCGATGTGCTGAACTTTGTCCCCCAGCCCACCACGCTGCCCCTGGAGTCCGATAAGATCAACGCCCTTCTGGGCACCGACGTGGATGCTGATGAGATGGTCCGCATCCTGCGCAAGCTGGGCTTCACCGTGGACGGGAACACCGTCACCGTTCCCTCCTGGCGCGGAGACGTGCGTCTGATGGCGGACCTTGCCGAAGAGGTGGCCCGCTTCCACGGCTACAACAACATTCCCTGCACGCTGATGCGCGGTGAGACCACCCGGGGCGGCTTCTCCCCCGAGCAGGAGCTGGAGCGCAAGCTGGGCAGCCTGTGCCGCAGCGTGGGATATGACGAGATCATCACCTACTCCTTCATCTCCCCCACCTACTACGACAAGATCCGCTGGAGCGCAGACGATAAGCGCCGCAACAGCTTCACGATCCTGAACCCTCTGGGAGAGGGCACGTCCATCATGCGCACCACCACCCTGCCCTCCATGCTGGAAATTCTGATGCGGAACTACAACTACCGCAACAAGGCGGTGCGCCTGTATGAACTGGGCAAGATTTATCTGCCCGGCGGTGAGAACGGCCTGGCAGATGAGCGCAAACTGCTGACTCTGGGCGCCTATGGCGACGGCGTCGACTTCTTCCGGCTCAAGGGCGTTGTGGAGGCGATCCTGTCCGCCGTCCGCGCAGAAAACGTCCGCTTTGAGGCCGACAGCGCCAACCCCAGCTATCACCCCGGCCGCTGCGCCAGGGTCTATGCCGGCGACACGCTGATCGGCACCTTGGGCCAGATCCACCCTCTGGTAGCCAGGAACTACGATGTGGACACGGAACTGTACTGCGCCGAGCTGTCCCTGGCGGCGCTGATGTCCGTCCAGGGCGCCGAGCCCACCTATATGCCGCTGCCCCGCTTCCCCGCCGTCATGCGCGACATCGCCGTGGTCTGCGACGAGTCCGTCACCGTGGGCCAGCTCACCGACTGCATCCGCCGCAACGCCCGTGGCCTGCTGAAGGACGCCGCCCTGTTCGACATCTACCGCGGCCCAGGCATCGCCCCCGGCAAAAAATCTGTGGCTTTCAATCTGACACTGCGCAGCGATGACCGCTCCCTCACCTCCGAGGACGCCGACGCCGACGTGGCTGTCATTCTGGAAGCTCTGCGCCGGGAGCTCGGTGCGAACCTGCGGTGAGGGAAAAGCAAGAATTCCCTCTTGCGTTATTCAGGACAATCTTGTATAATAATTTGGCAACTTTATAAAAGGGGAAATTGTCCCCCGCTTTTGAGAGGATTGACAACATGAGCGCATCAAGAGAAAAGAAAACTCGTCGGGAGATGGCCGCCAGCGGCACACCCGACCCCAAGCAGGCCCGCAAGGAAGAGGAGCGCATGAAACAGCGCCGCAGCAATATGCTCTACGGTATCATCGCCGGTGTATTTGCTCTGGTGGCCGTTGGCCTGCTCATCAGCAGAATCTGGGCCAACTACGTTATTCCCGCGAGACAGCGCAACACCATCGCCGTCACCGTTGATGGCGTCGATTATACCGCCGGCGAGGTGGACTATTACTACTATAATCTCTACAATTACTGGGCAAATCACCAGTACGCCTCCTATATTGGTCTGAGTGCCAACGTGGATCGCAAGACCACCAATCTCAACGACATGGCCAAGATGCTCACCGGTGTGAACAACGACCCGACCTGGAAAGACAAGGAAAACGTGACCTGGGATGAGTACCTGAAAGATGCTGCTCTGAAGAGTCTGATCCAGGTTACCAAAGTCGGCGATCTTGCCAAGGAAGCCGGGTACACCTTCACCGACGAGATGCAGGAGAATCTGGACAGCAACCTCAACGCCATGAAGGACGCTGCCAAAAACTACGGGGTGTCGTTTAACACCTACCTGAGATATCTCTTCGGCAGCAACATGACCAAGGACACCTACGTCAAGATTTGGAAGCAGTACGCTGTCGCCTCCGCTTACAAAGATGACCACGAGGACTCCCTGACCTATACCGAGAGCGACCTGGAGGCCTATTATCAGGAGCACAAGGAAGACCTCGACGTGGTCTCCTATGAGGCCATCTTCTTCAACGGCGTTCCCGCCACCAAGACCGACTCTGACGGCAAGACCGTAGAGGCCACCGATCAGGAGAAGGCTGACGCCAAGGATGCCGCCAAGAAGGCAGCCGACGCTGCGCTGGAGCGCTTCAAGGCCGGCGAGGATCTGGAGACCATCGCCAAGGATTACAAGGACATCGCCCAGTACAGCAAGGTGGAGAAGGGCACTCACATCCATAACGCTGTGGGTGAGTGGCTGTTCGATGAAAAGCGCGCAGCGGATGACTTCGACCTGGTGGAGAGCGATCCCAGCTACTACGTGGTCCTGTTCCACAGCCGCGGCCGTACCACGGATCGCACGGTGGACGTACGCCACATTCTCTTCTCAGCCAACACCTCTGCGCTGGATAAGAACGCTGAGACCTATGAGGCCGACGTCCGGGCAATCAAGGACGCCGCCAAGAAGAAGGCTGACGATGCCCTTGCCCAGTGGAAGGCCGGCGAGGCCACCGAGGACAGCTTTGCCGCTATGGCCAACGAGCTCAGCGAGGATCCCGGCGCCAATACCAACGGCGGACTCTATGAAAAGGTGTACCCTAACCAGATGGTCCAAGCCTTCAACGACTGGTGCTTTGACGAGAGCCGCAAGTCCGGCGACACCGGTGTTGTGGAGACCAGCTTCGGCTACCACGTCATGTATTTCGTGGGCGACAACGTCCCCTACTGGCAGCTTGTCGCAGACCAGGAGCTGCGTGAGCTCGACCAGTCCAAGTGGCTCGAGGAGCAGGTTGCCAACGCCACCGTTACTCAGGAAAAGGGCATGGAGTACGTCGGCTGAGAAAACAAACCCAAAAGAGACCGGCAATCAGCCGGTCTCTTTTTACAAGTATCACAAGGAGAGATACCATGGATGAACAGTTTTTGCGGACGGAAATGATTCTGGGCGCAGGTGCGTTGGAAACTCTGCGACGCAGCCACGTGGCGGTGTTTGGTCTGGGCGGCGTGGGAAGCTACGCCGCAGAGGGGCTTGCCCGATCCGGCGTAGGAGAACTGACCCTGGTGGATCAGGATACCGTCAGCCTCAGCAACATCAACCGCCAGCTTCTGGCCCTCCACTCCACCGTAGGGCGTCCCAAGGCGGAGGTGGCGGCAGAGCGGTGCCGGGACATCAACCCCGAAATCATCGTACACCCCATTCAGGCCACCTATGACGCCGCCCATAGGGAGGATTTCTTCCGTGACCGGTACGATTATATTGTGGACGCCATCGACCTGGTCTCCTGCAAGCTGGATCTGATTCAGCAGGCGATGGAACGCGGCATCCCCATTCTCTCCGCCCTGGGTACCGGCAACAAGCTGGATCCGGGTCTGCTGGAGATCACCGACATCTCCAGGACCTCCGGCTGTCCCCTGGCCCGTGTCATTCGCAAGGAGCTCCGCGCCCGGGGCATCCAGCACCTGAAGGTGGTCTTCAGCCCCGAGGAGGCCGCACCTACAGCACAGCTGGAGACTCCCCCACCCGGCCGCCGCAGCGTTCCGGCCAGCGTGGCCTGGGTCCCCTCCGTGGCCGGCCTTATGATGTCCGGTGCCGTGGTACAGGACCTGATCGCCCAATAAAGGAAAACTCCCGGTGAAGTTTTTCACCGGGAGTTCATCAATTCATATACGGCTCCGCCCGTCGGATCAGCTTGCGATAGACGTGCTCCACCATCCACGGCTCTGTGGAGGCGCTCAGTGCCTCCTCCGGCGTCATCCACCGGACGGCCTTGTTTTCATCCGGTTTGGGCCGCAGCATCTCCTGCTCCGCCTGCAAAAGATAGGTGACGTTCATATGGATGTGGCTCGGCACCCAGATTCCGTGCTTCACATGGCCGTCCACCGTCAGGTTTTCCAGGGAGAAGATCCCCTCTGCGGCAAGGTGAGTGCGGACACCGGTCTCCTCCTCCGCCTCCCGCATGGCCACGGCCAACAAATCCCGATCGCCGTCGGCGTGTCCCCCGGTCCACGACCAGCTGTTATAGAGGTTGTGGTAACACATGGCCACTTTCTTCCGGTCCGGGCTGATGACCCATGCGGAGGCCGTCATGTGGGCCAAAAGATTGCTGCGTTCAAAGGCGTCATCGTGGACAGCCAAAAAGGCCAGCATCACTGGCTTATCCCGCTCCTCCTGCTCGCATTGCGGTATGTACGCTCTGATTTCCTCAATGATATCCATGTCGTCGAATTACCCGGGGGCAGAGAGCCGAAGCTCTCCGCCCCACGTCTTTCAATAGTTTTCCTTCCTGACCTCAAAGTAGCTCTGGGGGTGATTGCACACCGGGCAAACGTCCGGTGCCTTCTTGCCCATGACCAGATGGCCGCAGTTGCGGCACTCCCACATGGTCTCCTCGCTCTTCTCAAACACCTTCTGCATCTCGATGTTCTTCAGCAGGGCGCGATAGCGCTCCTCATGGCTCCGCTCAATGGCAGCCACGCCCCGGAACTGCTCGGCCAGCTGGTGAAAGCCCTCCTCATCGGCCTCTTTGGCAAAGCGGTCATACATGTCCGTCCACTCGAAGTTTTCACCGGCAGCGGCGGCGGCCAGGTTCTCGGTGGTGGTGCCGATGCCCTGCAGAGCCTTGAACCACAGCTTGGCGTGCTCCTTCTCGTTGTTGGCGGTAGCCTGGAAAATGGCCGCAATCTGCTCATAGCCCTCCTTCTTCGCCACAGAGGCAAAGTAGTCGTACTTGCTGCGCGCTTGGGTCTCGCCGGCAAAGGCATCCCGCAGGTTCTGCTCGGTCTTTGTGCCCTTCAGTTCCATTTTTACGATCTCCTTCCCATTTGTATAAAGTGGTTTGATACTGTTATACCAAGTTTTCCCCAAAAGTGCAATTCCTATTATGTTTTCCCCAATGATTCCTCTTCCGGATTTATACTTGCAAAGTGGGACAAACTGTGGGAAAATAGGAAAGACATCCGGGAAGGGGGAAAACTCATGGAGGAGAAGAAAAAAAGCTCGTGGAAGCAGAAAACCGCCGTAGGCATGGTTGCCGCCGCCGCGTCGGCCAGTGTGCTGGTGGGTGGTGCCTTTGATTCCCCTGCCGATCTGCTGAACCCGGACAACGGTGATGACAACGTCCCCACTCCTGTGGTTCAGACGCTGGCCGCCCAGACCGCAGATACCGCCGACGGCACCGACGATGGCGAGAGCGGAGATGAGGAGGAGCGCCGTCATCGGTTTCCGGCAGTGCGGAGTTGGATCCAGTCTCTGCCCACAGCCGTCCGCGCCCTGGTCGGTCTGCCCCTTTGGTGTCTTGGATGGGGCATCATGGAGATCCTGTCTCTTCTGTGGCAGGCTGCCCTGACCCCTCTTGGCGGAAAAATCCTCTCATGGCTGCTGGCAGCAGCGGCCTGTCTTCTGGTTTACGCCCTCACCGCCAAGGCTCTTTTCCCCCATGTCCCATGGAAAAAGATCCTCCGTCCCCGGAATATCCTGATCATGATAGGCGGCATGGCAGTGTTGGGCGTTGCCGACGCTCTGCTGGGTGTCTTCTGCAAGGACTATCCCCCCATCAGCCGCCTTCTGCGCCTTGTTGGCGGCGCGTTGATGATCGGCGCGGCATTTTTCTCCTCCCGCAAACTGCTGCGCCGCAGCGAAAAACCGGAAGCACCCGCCCCCGCAGTCATCCCCTCCCTGCGCACCGATGTGGAACAGCAGGCCATGGCACTGGCAGACACGATCTGTCCCCCCTCTGTTCCCCGGCCATAATCAAAACCTCCGGCTAAGCCGGAGGTTTGACTAAGCCCTATAAGGGCTTTT
>CAMVMU010000033.1 GCA_947168655.1 uncultured Oscillospiraceae bacterium | reverse complement strand
CGGCGACAGCTCCGTTAGAATACCATCTTCCCTCCCCTTTGTCAATCCTTTTTTCTCTTCTTTTTTTATCACTATCATCTTAATTACTTATGGTATTCAGATCTTTCGTTATCTCTACGAATGCAACATATTTAGAGGGCAGGCATTTTAGCGCCTGCCCTCTGTAAATCTGAAGATAACGGGTGATGTTCGGCTCTCCCTCTATCCGGTTTTATCGCAGAATAAACGTCATCTCTACCGGATTATGGTCGGAGTATGCAAATTGCATGTCAATCACATCAGAGGATACCACCTCCACATTGTCCGAGACGATAAATCCATCGATGGTCAGCACGTACTGACCCTGATGATAGGGACCATCGGCATTGCGGCACGATGGCACAGGGTTCTCCTCGTCCAAAGGCTCCACCAGTTGCAAGCCCGTGCCGTCAAAGATCCCCTCCGGAAGGGGCTGAGCCCAAGTATACTCCACATCGGACTTGCCGAAATAAACACTGGAATCGCCCAGGATATCCTTGTTGAAGTCGCCGCCGCAGACAACGTAGTTGCCCTTTTCATATTCGGCCTTCATGTCTGCCACCAGCAGCCAAAGCTGCTCGTTAGCGATGGTGCCGTCGGAGGTATAGGCCGACAGGTGCATATTATACAGCACCAGTTCCTTCCCGTTGTCCACGTTCATGCGGCATACGGAGTAGCAGCGGTCCAGATCGAGGAACTTTGTCAAGCCGCTTTCGATAGGAAGCTCACAGCGGATGGCGGAGGTGATCTCATAATCCGTAAAGGTCATCAATCCTGCCACGGACTTGCCGTGGGGGCTTGTGAATGGATACATCAGATAGGGTGAATCGTAATTCAGCGCCCACACGTTGGACATCCCGGCACAGGCATCCTTCATATAAATTGCCTCGTCGACATGATAGGAGCGGGTTGAATCCCGGTCAACCTCCTGGATTATATAGAAGTCCGCGTCCTGGTCGTTCAGCACCTGGCCGATCGTTTTCAGATTCTGATCCAGACGCTCCTTGCTCCAGGCGCGGCTCTCGGTCCCGCCGTCCATAAAGAAACCGTAATCGCTCTCATATGCCCCAAATCCAATATTCCAGGACACGATCTTATAGGTTTGAGCCTCCCCGCTTTCGTCCTCGGCGAAAAGGATTTTTCCCAATTGATTGTCCTCCACTTCCAGAGTCACATTGTCCCCCATTCGATGGAAGGAAAGGAACAAGTAGGCGAAGTAACCCCCGACAATCAGGACAATCGCCAGCAGCACAGCCAACAATGCTTTCAGAACTTTTTTCATTGTGGATTGCCTCCGTTTACAAAAATCGATGTTTGTATTATAATGGAAAAAAAGAAAAATAGAAAGAGGTATTTTCCATTGAAAAAGCTTGTGATTCGGTTCAACGCACCGGTAGTACTCGGTTTTGCGCTGTTGTCGCTGGCGGTTCTCCTGCTGGATGGCGTGACCGGAGGCGCGTCCACCCGGCGGCTCTTCTGTATATACCGATCTCCCCTATCCGACCCGTTAACTTATGTACGGCTGTTCGGACATGTGCTGGGCCACACCGGTTACTCCCACTATATGGGCAATATGCTGCTGTTGCTGCTGGTCGGGCCAACAGTTGAGTCCCGTTTCGGCAGCCGTTCCACGCTGGTGTTTATTCTGATCACCGCTCTGGTTACCGGTGTGGTACACTATGCTTTCTTCCCCGGCAGCACTTTGCTGGGCGCCAGCGGCATCGTATTTATGATGATCGTGCTGTCCTCTTTCACAGACATGAAAAAGGACGGCATCCCCATCACCATGATCCTTGTGGTAGTCCTCTATCTGGGCAGAGAAATCATTGATGGTATTTTTATGAAGGACAGTGTCTCCCAGATTACCCATATTGTGGGGGGCGTGTGCGGGCTGATCTTCGGCTTTGCCGGACGAACAAAAAAATAGGCGGGTACATAATCAGCGCAGGCAATATCAATAGATGAAACATCGGCGGAGGGATTCACCCCTCCGCCGATGTTTTACTGTTTCTCTTAGTTTTCCCGGAACCAACAATTCACAAACTCCACCAGAGCCGGAACCAAAGTCTTGATCTCACGCCCTGAGGTGTTGATGCACAGGTCATAGGCTTCCTTTTCGCCCCATTTCGTCTCCGAATACATCTCACGGAACTGGCGGCGGTTGCGCTCCACCTGATGGATACGGCGCTCCAGCTCTTTGCGGGTCAGATTCTCCCCCTCCGGGGCGCGGGACTGGCAGCGAGCCACTTTGGAGTCCAGGTCGGCATAAACAAAAATATCCAGCGGATGGTAATCTTTCAGAATCACATCGGCACAGCGGCCCACGATGACGCAATCGCCCTTCTTTGCAATTTTCTCCAGGATCTCACGCTGAGCCACCGCTACGCGGATCGGCTGTTCGATCACGGGCATAGGCGGCATGGCAAAACGGTGTCCGATGGTGAGGGGATACGCAGCTTCAATACTCTTTTCGGACATATTGGCCACATATCGCTCGTCAAAGCCGTTTTCCTTGGCGATCATTTCGATGATCTCGTGGTCATAGCAGGGGATACCCAGTGCATCGGCGAGACGCTTGCCCAGCTCACGGCCGCCGCTGCCGAACTCCCGATTGATGGTGATGATTCTCGTCATGTGATTCCCTCCCCTTCTCTCAATACTCATAGCAGCTGCCGCCCACAAACTCACGGATAAGGGAATTCATGGGCACATATGGCGTGTGCAGCGGGGCGACCCCGCCAACCACCTTCATCAGATCCGTCAGCCCGTGCTCATCCAGAAACTCCGGCGTCAGCTCCCGGCGGAACTGGGGAATCTCCGTGAGATACTTTGCCAGGATACATGGCTCGTAGTCGTGGAAGGTGTCAATATGGACAGCGGCGTTTTCCTTGTAGGGCTTGATATAGTTCACTTCACCACGATCCACCGTCTCAGCCCGCTCAACGGTTTCCCGAAGGGAATGGCCTCTGGTGTTGTAGTCGCGGATCAGGCGTCTTGCCACGCGCAGCTGCTCGGGTCGGACAATCCGATCATCGTTGGTGATGATGCGCGTGCGGGGCGCAACGTACAGTCCTGTGGCAGCACCGCGGATCTTGTCGAAAATAAGGGGATTGAGCATGTGGATGCCCTCGGCGATGATGATGGCGTTTTTGTCGCCCTGCATCACAGTATAGCCTCCGGTGCGGCCGGCCTTGAAATCGTACCAGGGAATCTCTACCTCTTTGCCGTCAGCCAGACGGCTCAGGCAGGAAATCAGCAGATCTACGTTGACGCAGTAAGGTGACTCCCAGTCGATCGCCTCCGGAGGACGCTCATCAATGGGCAGAAAGAAATTGTCCATGCTGATAAGGCAGACTTTCACACCCAGGTTTTCCAGATAGTCTCGCAGCCGCATGGCGGTGGTGGTCTTGCCGGAGCCGGATGGACCTGTCAGCGCAACGAAGGGTTTATCATTTCTGGAGGACAGGATCGTAGCGGCGGCAGAGCTGATTTTATCGTGGAACACCTCTTCGCAGCGTAGGACAAACTGTGTCTCATTGCGCATGGCAAAGTTGATGTTCTCCATGTCAATCACACGCACAGGGATCGCTCCTTTCTGTGGGATACTTACAGAGTATTATAACACATATCTTTCTCCGCCGCAACTGCCACCTACGCGGTCACGGCCGCAAAAAACAGGGACTGCATTTTTGCAGTCCCTGTCTTTTTGCTCGGGTAACTTTTTGCGGCAAAGCAGCCCCAACACCGCGCATACGGAGGCCACAGCGGCGATGGCGCCGGCAATCATGAAAATCAGTTCCCTGTTCTCATCCAAAAATTCCTTTACCTGTTTGCCCCAATCCTTCATGGTTTCGGTCATGGTTTCCATCATCGAATCCTCCTTTATTCCGTCGGTCTGTCAGATTGTTTCCTTGTATGTAGTATAACACACTATTCGGAAAAAAGCATGAACGTTTTATCAACTTTTACATTTTTTTAGCCACACACCGCCCATCAGACCAGACAGCAGTGATGTTCCGGCTGCTCATGAGATAAATGACCCGCTCAAATCGCTGGATCAGAGAGAGCGGACCGCCGCCGGGGGGCAGATCACTGTCGTCCACCACGATGGCGTGGAGCCTGTCGCCCGCGGCAAAGCCCTCCCCCGCGCCGAAATAGCGGTGACCGGACGTGGTTCCCAGGTAGTACGCCTCCTCCACCGTGAGGAAATCCGTCGTCCATTTGTCCATGATACTGCGGTTTTTGGAGGCGCGGATAGCGGCGGTGATCACCCGATACATGGGCAGTTGGTCCCCGCCGGCAATATCGCTGCCCAAGGTGACCCAGACGTCCTCGTCCAGCATCTGCCGCACAGGGCAAACGCCGGAGCAAATATTCACGTTGGAATTGGGGCAGTGGACCGCTGCCACCCCGGAGCGCCGCATGGCAGCTCGCTCCGCCTCGTCAGAGTGGACGCAGTGGGCCATAAGGGTGTGATCCTTCCACAGGCCGAATTTGTCGTAGGTCTCCCAATAATGCCCACAGTCCGGATGAAGACGGCGCACCCATGCGATCTCGTCCCGATTTTCGCTCAGGTGGGATTGGACAAACAATCCGCGCTGTGCGGCGATGCGGCCCAGTTCCGTCATCAATTCGTTGGAGCAACTGGGTGTAAACCGGGGGGTGAGAATGGGTTTCACATGCTCAAACCGGCAGCCATCCAGCCAGCGGATCGTCTCGCGTACCGACTCCGACCTGGACTCCTGCAGCAGCCCCGGCGCGCCGTTGCGGTCCATGTTCACCTTACCCACATAGCCGGTGACGCCGGCACGCTCCAGCTCCTCCATCAGGACCCAGGTCGACTCGGTGTGGAGAGAGGAAAACATGCAGACCCTGGTGGTGCCGTTGGCGATGAGTTCGCCTGCCAGCGAGCGATATACACCTCTGGCGTAATCCGGGTCGGAGAACCGCGCCTCGGTTGGAAAAGCGTAGGTATTGAGCCAATCCAGCAGCGGCAGATCCATGCCCATGCCCAGCATGGGGTACTGGGGCGCATGCAGGTGCATATCCGCGAAGGACTGGAGAATCAGCTGTTCTCCGTAATCGGTTACCGGCGCCGTAGCAAAGGTTTCCGGCAGCTTGTCGAAAACACCTTGTATCACGCCGTCCTCCAGCACCAGATATCCCCGCTCCACAACGTCCAGTTTTCCCAGACGCGGTGCGCTGATCAGATTTCCCCTTAAAACGCGAATCATCTCCGTCACCTCCCGTCAATAAAAAAAGAGCGCACTGCCGCATATACGGCAACACACCCATAGTGGGGCATCAGGCTGCCCCGTAGAAACGCCCCACGCCATCTCCGCGGGGCTATATGAGGTATTAATAAAAGTATACCATCTCCCCCGTTCTTTTGCAAGGATGCATTTTCCGCATAATGCGCCGGGAGTGAGCATAGGCTTGTCTGACGAAGGGAGGCTGGATCCATGATACAACGGACGATCCGCCGGGTTATTGCTCTAACCATAGCGCTGCTGACACTGTGGACGGTAGCCGCCACAGTTGGCAGTCAATCGCTGCCAGAAGCGGTGCAGTCTATCCGGACCGAATCTCTGCCCCGGCAGGTAGTCCGCTGGCACCTAGGAGACCTAGTTTCCCCGCACGCCCTGTCTTTGACAACGCTGCTGGCTCTCTACGAATCCCCTCTGCTCTTGTCAATTCGAGATATGAACCCTCACTCTGATACTCCGCCGGAGGAACCCACTCCCTCCACCCCCTCCGGGGTAGATCACCAAGAGGAGGAACAAGTTCCCCCTGCAAAACCTCACCCGGCAGCTCCTGACGAACCACAGCCAGTCACATCGGAAGCGGGAGATCCAGCCGCCGGTCTGCTGTTTGAGGAAAACGGCGTCCGTGCGGAAACCGTCAAGCCTTCCAATTCCAACTATTCCGCTGCAGGCGGCGTAACCATTCGCAATCGCTCCAGTGAGGCGCTGGACGGCGTAGATCTGGACAGCGGCTCTTTCGCTGCCGTCTATCCAGACGAGGGGCCGCAGGTACTGATCGTCCACACCCACGCCAGCGAGGCTTACACTATGCCCTCGGGACAGAGCTATGTTTCCACTGGAAATTACCGCACGTCCGACGATACCAAAAGTGTGATTCGCGTAGGGGATGAAATAGCCGCCGTATTGTCATCCTATGGCATTTCCGTTCTCCATGACCGGACGCTGCACGATGATCCCCACTACAACGGCTCCTACGGTCGAAGTGCGGATACCGTTGCAGCATATCAGGAGAAATACCCCTCCATTACCTATATTCTGGATGTACACCGGGACGCGGTGGAGGACGCCAGCGGGCGCCAGTATAAGCTGATTTCCGCCGAGGATCCACGGATGGCGCAGGTTTGCTTTATTATGGGCGTCAACCATAATGGGTGGGAGGAAAACCTGAAGCTGGCCGTGGCAGTTCAGCGCACCCTGGTGCAGGACTACCCAACGCTCATGCGCCCCATCAGCCTCATCAACGCCAATTACAACCAGAGCATGTCCCCTGGCAGCGTTCTGGTGGAGGTAGGTGCCGCAGGCAACTCACTGGATGAGGCCATCTATGCCGGACGCGTCTTCGCCCACGGTTTTGCCAAGACCATTCTCGCCAGCCGCGCCGGATAAAAAGCCGTTTACAGCCGCTTTCTTCTCCGCTATAATGGGAGCAGAGGTGAGAGTATGGCGAAGCTGAAACGGGCGGATTTTATCGGCGACACCGTTGAAATTGCCCGCAATCTCCTGGGAAAATATCTGGTTCGCCGCCTGAATGGGGAGTCCCTCGTCTGCCGCATCGTGGAGACAGAGGCTTACGTTGGCGCAGTTGACAAGGCGTGCCATGCCTTCGGCTACCGGAAAACCGCCCGCAATGCCGTCATGTTCGGGCCTCCGGGCCACGCCTATATTTATCTGATCTACGGGATATACTGCTGCCTTAATTTCGTCACCAACCCAGAGGGCGAGCCGGACGCTGTTTTGCTGCGCGGGCTGGTTCCTGTATATGGAACGGACACCATGTCGCATCTGCGTTTTGGCAAGCCCTACGGTAAATTGTCTGCCTCCCAGAGGAAGACCCTCCTCAACGGTCCCGGCAATTGCTGTAAGGCACTATACCTTGACAGGTACATGAACGGAACGGATCTGACGGGTGATGAGCTGTTTCTCTGCGACTCCCCTGCCGATGCGGGGTTGCCCGAGGTTCCCGCTCCCCACTGCCGTGTCCGGGCGGACAAGCGGGTGGGCATAGACTACGCTGAGGAGGCCCGTGACTACCTCTGGCGCTTTATACAGGAGGATACGCCATGCTGATCTTTGACATGGACGGAACACTGATCGACTCAAACGGCATCTGGCGCAATGTGGATGAGACCTTTCTGGCGCGCCGTGGCATTCCCTATACCCATGAATACTACGAGGGTGTGGCTCACACAGCCTTCAGCAAAGCCGCCATTTTTACCAAAGAGTTTTGTCACCTGGAGGAGAGTCTGGAGGAAATCAAAGCAGAGTGGCTGGAGCTGGCCGGGGACATGTACGCCACTTCCGTGCCGGTGAAGCCCGGCGTGGTGGAATATCTAAAGAAGTGCATGGCCGCCGGAGAGCGGATGGTGCTGCTGACCTCCAGCGTACCGGTCCACTGCCGCACTGCCATGACACATCTCAACCTGCTCCCCTACTTTGAGCGACTATTGATTTCCGAGGAGCTGGGGCTGGATAAACGCGAACCGGAGATCTATCACAAGGCCGCTCAGATCATGGGTGTAAAGGAAAGTGACTGTACAGTATTTGACGACTCTATCGCCTCCTGCCGAGCCGCCAAAGCCGCCGGGATGCGGGTGGTAGGCGTATTCGACGCGTTTTTTCACGGCTCGTGGGAGGAGATGCAGGCCGTCTGTGACCGAACCATACGAGGGTTTGAGGAATTGATTTGACGCGGCAAATGGCCCGTCGGGAGGGTCCTCCCGGCGGGCCAATCTCTTATCTCAAAAGCTGCCGATGGGAATGGAACCGTCGTCCTTTCCCTTCTCAATGGAGAGGATTTGAATAAAGAAGTTCCGTCCGTTCTCCATCTTTACCTCCACACGGTCGCCGACCCTGTGACCCATGACTGCCTTGCCCACCGGGGACTCTTTGCTGATGAGCCCGGCCAGCGCGTCCTGCCGCAGTGTGGTAACCAGCTGGATCGTCCGCTTCTTACCAATGTTCTCCATCAGGATCTCCACGTGGTCGTATAACCCCGCCGTCTCTTCGGTAGAGCGGTCTTCGATGACGTGAGCCGTCCTGATCATCCGCTGGAGATATCGGATCCGGGCGTCGTTGCGGTTTTTCTCCTGTTTGGCGCATTTGTACTCGAAGTTTTCGCTGAGATCGCCAAAGGCACGTGCGGTCTGTACGTCTTCAATCAGTTTGGGGCGCAGCACCTGCACCCGGTAGTCAATTTCCTCCTGCATCTTCTGCAGATCAGATCTGGTCAATTCGTCATACATGGTCCTTTTCCTCCCATATTTCCTTGAGCCGCTGCAGGCCCTCATCCAGTCGGTCCGGCTGAATGCCGGAATAATTCACCACCAGCACGTGGGGCGGAGCCTGGCGGGGATCGCTGTAATAATTCGACAGAAACGCAAGCCGGATCCCTCTCTGGGCCGCTCTGCGCTGCAGCTCATCATCAGGCAAATCAGTATTCAGCCGCACCAGAAAGTGCAGCCCCGCGTCCTGTTCCATGATCTCCGCACGAGGCAGACCGCGGCGGATGGCTGCAATCACCGCGTCCCGTTTTTTATGATACCGCGTTTTCATCCGGCTCAGGTGATGCTCATAATGACCTCCCGCCAGAAACTCGGCCAAAGTGTACTGCTCGAAGCTGGAAACCGGACAGGCATAGAATCCCAGACGGCGATGGTACTCTTCCAACAGATGGGGCGGCAAGATCATATAGCTCACACGAATTGACGGGGCGATCGTCTTGGAAAACGTATTCAGATAGATAACTCGCTGGTGTTCATCCGCAGAAAACAGTGTGGGGATCGGCCGTCCAACAAAGCGAAACTCACTGTCGTATTCATCCTCCAGCACGTAGCGGCCTTCCCTCTCCCCTGCCCAGCGCAGCAGCTCCTGGCGGCGTCCGACGGGCATAACGATTCCGGTAGGATAATGGTGGCTCGGTGAAATATGCACCACGTCCGCGTCACTCCGTCGGAGCGAAGTCACGCTCAAGCCGTTTTGATCCAGCGGGATGCGGCACACGGACACCCCTTCGCTCTCATAGATGCCGGCAATTTTCCCATAGCCGGGATCTTCCACGGCATAGTGTTTGTCTCTGCCCAGCAATTTGATCAGCAAGCTGTACAACGATTCTGTTCCGGCGCCGAGAATAATCTGGCTGGGACTCACCGTCATCCCGCGGAAGGCCAACAGCCATGCGGCGATAGCCTGCCGCAGCTCCAGTGCGCCGACGGAAGGCGTGGAACGCAGAAGATCCGTACTCTTGTCAAGGATGGTCCGGCGCATGAGACGGGCCCAGGTATCAAAGGGAAAAAACTCCGCGGCGGTTGAATTGGTGACAAAGTCCAGAAGCCATGGCTGCTCTGCCGGCTCCACCGGCTCCGCCGATGGGACCCGCGAAGCCCGGGGGGGCATCTCCACCGGGCAGACGTAGTATCCCCTCTTTTCCTCGGCGCGGATGTAACCCTCTGCCATTAGCTGCTCATAGGCGTTCTCCACCGTCACCACGCTGATTTCCAGGTGGCGCGCCAAGGCACGCTTGGACGGCAGCTTCTCTCCCGCCGTCAAAGCGCCGGAGATGATGTCGGAGCGGATATGGTTGTAGAGCTGTTCATACAGGCTCGTACCCTTCCGCTTTTCCAACGGATAGGTCAACATGATTTCCTCCAACTGATATGTTCAATTCTTATAATTTTATGATTGTATATCATACCAGAGTAGCTGAAAAAAAGCAAGGGCCGCTCCAATTGGAGCGGCCCTTTTCGTTTCGTGGTACAGATCGAAGCGATCCTTACTTGGCAGCCTTGGCGGCGCGGATGGACTCGATCAGCTCGGGCACGACCTTGAACAGGTCGCCCACGATGCCGTAGTCAGCAACCTCGAAAATGGGGGCATTCTCGTTCTTGTTGACAGCGATGATGCACTCGGACTCCTGCATACCAGCCTTGTGCTGGATGGCGCCGGAGATACCCAGAGCGATGTAGATCTTGGGGTGAACGGTCTTGCCGGTCTGGCCGACCTGATGATCGGCAGAAATCCAGCCGGCGTCCACGCAGGCGCGGGAGGAACCCACAACGCCGCCCAGCTCGGCAGCCAGCTCCTCGGCCAGGGCGATGCCCTTCTCCACGTCCTTGCTGATGCCGCGGCCCACAGACACGATAAAGTCGGCGCCGATCAGGTCAACCAGCTTCTTGGCGGCCTTGACGGTCTCGGTCACGTTGGTCTTGATGTCCTCGGCGGACAGCTCGAAAGCGGGATGGATGATCTCAACATCCTTGGGGCACTCGCGTCTCTTCATAACGCCGGGGCGGACAGTGGCCATGGCGGGACGGAAGCGGGGGCAGATGATGGAAGCCATCAGATGGCCGCCGAAAGCGGGACGGGTCATCTTCAGGTCGCGCTCCACAGAGTGGGGCTCCTTATTGATCATCACGGTGCCCAGCTTCTCAATGCGCTCCTCGGGCAGAGTGGAAGCTTCCTTCAGGAAGCCCTTGTAGTTGGGCATGTCGATGTCCAGGTGGGTGCAGTCAGCGCACAGGCCGGTGTGCAGGCGAGCCGCGCAGCGGGGGGCCAGGTCACGGCCGATGTTGGAAGCGCCGAACAGCAGGATCTCGGGCTTGATCTCCTCAACGGCATCCACGATAACCTTGGTGTAACCGTCGGTGGTAAAGTCCTTCAGCAGGGGGCTGTTGTACACGTACACCTTGTCGGCGCCGTACTTGCCCAGCTCGGTGGCAATACCGTCCACGTTGTCGCCCAGCAGGATGCCGCACAGCTCAACACCCAGCTCGTTGGCCAGCTTGCGGCCCTCGGAGATCAGTTCGAAAGTAGTGGGCATCATGACGCCCTGGCGCTGCTCACAGAAAACCCAAACGTTTTTGAAGGCGCCGATATCAGCACTATTAAAAGCCATTTTTCCTTCTCCCTTCTATCAGATGATGTGCTTGGCGGCAAGGATGCCGGCCAGCTTGTCGGTGGTCTCCTTGCCAGAGCCTTCCAGCATCATGCCAGCGCCCTTCTGGGGAGGCGTAAAGGAGGTCAGAATGTTGGTGGGAGAACCGGCCAGGCCGATGGTGCTCTTGTCGATCAGGGGATGATCCTTCAGCGTCTCATAGGTCATGGTGACCAGGGGCTTGTTGTAGCACTCGAACACGCCGCCCACAGACATATAGCGGGGCTGGTTGAGCTCCTTGATGCAGGTGATCATGCAGGGGGTCTTGACCTTGATGGTCATGTAGCCATCCTCCAGGATGCGCTTGACGGTGAGCTCGTTGCCTTCCTTGTGGATCTCGCCGGCATAGGTGATCTGGGGCAGATGCAGCTTCTCAGCGATCTGGGGACCAACCTGTGCGGTATCACCGTCGATGGCCTGACGGCCGGCCAGGATGATATCGTCGTCATCGATACCGTAAGTATCGATACCGGCGGCAATGATCTGGCTGGTAGCAAAGGTATCGGAACCGCCGAACTCACGGGCGGTGATCAGAACACCCTCGTCCACGCCCATGGCCATCAGCTCACGCAGCATGCCCTCGGCAGGAGGAGGACCCATGGTGAAAGCCACGACCTTGCAGCCCAGCTCGTCCTTCAGAGCCAGAGCGGCCTCAACGGCGTTCATGTCATCGGGGTTGATGATGGTCTGCATGGAAGCGCGGTCCAGCGTACCATCGGGGTTCACGGCCACCTTACCGGAGGTATCGGGAACCTGCTTAACAGTAACAATAATCTTCATTTTCCAATTACCTCCTCTGATTACTTCACGCCCAGGTTGCTGGAGATGACCATGCGCTGGACCTCGCTGGTGCCCTCATAGATCTCAGTGATCTTGGCGTCGCGCATCATGCGCTCCACGGGATACTCACGGGTGTAGCCGTAGCCGCCGAACAGCTGGACAGCGCGGCGGGTCACGTCGGAAGCGGCCTCAGCGGCGAACAGCTTGGCCATGGCAGCGTCCATGGAGTAGGGCTCATGGTTCTGCTTCTTCAGAGCGGCGGAGTAGACCAGGAACTGAGCGGCCTGCATGCGGGTGTGCATATCAGCCAGCTGGAACTGGGTGTTCTGGAACTGGGAGATGCGCTTACCGAACTGGACGCGCTCCTTGGTGTACTTGATAGCCTCTTCCACGGCGCCCTCGCCCAGGCCCAGGGCCTGAGAGGCGATGCCGATACGGCCGCCGTCCAGGGTCATCATGGCGATCTTGAAGCCCTCGCCCTTCTTGCCCAGCAGACGGTCCTTGGGGATGATGCAATCCTCGAAGATCAGATCGCAGGTAGAGCTGCCGCGAATACCCATCTTCTTCTCATGCTTGCCCTGGGAGAAACCGGGATCGGTCTTCTCCACGATGAAAGCGGAGATCTCCTTCATGGAGCGGCCGCGCTTGTCGGTGGTCTTGCCGGTGACGGCGATGATCACGAAGGTGTCGGCCACGTTGCCGTTGGTGATGAAGCACTTGGAGCCGTTGAGAATGTAATTCTCGCCGGACTCATCCAGCACGGCGGTGGTCTGCTGGCCCTGGGCGTCGGTGCCGGCGCCGGGCTCGGTCAGGCCGAAAGCGCCGATCTTGCGGCCGGAGCACAGGTCGGGCAGATACTTCATCTTCTGCTCCTCGGTGCCGTTCTCAAAAATGGGAGCGGCGCACAGGGAGGTGTGAGCGGACACGATAACAGCGGTGGTACCGCAGACCTTGGCCAGCTCCTCCACGCAGATGGCATAGCTCAGAACGTCGCCGCCGGCGCCGCCGTACTCCTTGGGGAAGTAAATGCCCATCATGCCCAGCTTGGCCATCTTCTGGACGGTCTCCATGGGGAAGCGCTCTTCCTCATCGATCTCGGCGGCCAGAGGCTTCACTTCGTTCTCTGCGAATTCGCGGTACATCTTGCGAACGAGCAGCTGTTCCTTCGTCAGATGGAAATCCATACTCTTTTCTCCTTTACCGAAAATTTACTTGTTGTAGTTGAAGAAGCCCTCACCGGTCTTCATGCCCAGCTTGCCGGCGCGAACCATCTTGCGGATCAGCACGTTGGCGCGATACTTGCTGTCGTGGGTCTCGTTGAACAGCACGTCCATGATGTTCAACACCACGTCCCAGCCGATCAGGTCGCCCAGGTGCAGGGGGCCCATGGGGTGGTTGCAGCCCAGCTGCATAGCGATATCGATGTCCTCGGCAGAGGCGACACCCTCCTGCAGGACGCAGACGCCCTCGTTGCAGTAGGGGATCAGGATCTTGTTGACGACGAAACCGGGAGCTTCGTTGACGACCACGGGGGTCTTGCCGATCTCAACGGCCAGGTTCTTGGTCCACTCCACCAGCTCGGCGGGGGTGTTGCCGCCGGCAATGACCTCGACCAGCTTCATGGCGGGCACGGGATTGAAGAAGTGCATACCGACCATGGGGTGCTTCAGGCCCTGAGCCATCTCAGTGATGGACAGAGAGGAGGTGTTGGTGGCGAAGATGGTCTCATCCTTGCACAGAGCGTCCAGACGGGCCAGCAGCTCCTTCTTGACGGCCATGTTCTCGGCAACGCACTCGATGACCAGATCGGCGTCGGCGGCAGCCTCGAACTCCTCAACCAGGACACGGCTCATGATGTCATCGGCGGCTTCCTGAGCCATCTTGCCGCGGGCGACCTTCTTGTTCAGAGAGGCGGCCAGCTTGTCCTTGTGGCGCTGAGCGCTTGCCACGCTGGAGGCGTACATCAGGGCGGTGTGGCCCTTGGCTGCGAAGACCTGGGCAATGCCGCTGCCCATCGTACCGGCGCCGAAGATTGCTACTTTCATGGTAAATTCCTCCTAAATAAAATTTGATAAACGAATTAAGATCAGACGTTCCGTCTGGAGATCACTTGTTCTGATAGGGCTCGTGCTTGCGTTTTTCCAGGAAGGCTCCCATGCCCTCCTTCTGGTCGGCGGTCTCAAAGCAGCTGCCAAACAGCTTTTCCTCGATAACCACTGCCTCGTCCATACCCACTTCCAGGCCCTCATTGATGGCCTTCTTGCAGGCACGAACGGCGATGGGTGCGTTCTTGGCGATGGTGGCTGCCAGCTTCTCCGCTGCGGCCATCAGCTCCTCGGCCGGATAAACCGCGTTCACCAGGCCCACGCGCAGCGCCTCGTCCGCCTTGATGTTCTTGGCGGAATAGATCAGCTGCTTGGCCATGCCCGGCCCGATCAGCCGCGCCAGGCGCTGCGTGCCGCCGAAACCGGGGGTAATGCCCAGGCCCGTCTCAGGCTGGCCAAAGACAGCCGTATCCGCGCACAGGCGGATATCGCAGGCCATGCTCAGCTCGCAGCCGCCGCCCAGGGCAAAGCCGTTCACTGCGGCAATGGTGGGAATCGGCATGGTCTCAATCTTGCGGAAAACATCATTGCCCTTCTTGCCGAAGGCCTCGCCCTCCGCCTTAGTCAATGTGCTCATCTCACCGATGTCAGCACCGGCCACAAAGGCCTTCTCGCCGCTGCCGGTCAATACCAGCGCGTAGATCTCGCTGTCGGCGTTGACGGTGTCCACCAGCTCGTTCAGGTCTGCCAGCACCTCAGAGTTGAGGGCGTTCAGAGCCTTGGGACGGTTGATGGTGGCGATGGCCACATGGTCCTTTTTTTCCAGTAGGACATGCGTCATGTTTGTTCCTCCTTACAACCTCTTTTCCGCCTGTACGGCGGCTTGAAAACCGAATCAGGTGTGTTTTATGCATAATCCGGCTTATACCTTGATTATTATAATACCATGTTATCCTTTTCGCAAGGCTTGTTTCCGCCTTTTTTGACGCTTTTTCTTTTTCGGTGTTTTCCACAAAACGGCGCTGCGCAGTATAGGCATTTTATGCGCATATTTTCTCTTCCCCTCCCCTGCTCTGAGGCGTGAAAAAAAGCTGTTTGCATACACGTGCGACCTGTGGTAGAATAGCGGGTAATCCGGCGGAGGATCTGTTCGCCGGGCAAGCCGGTGACAGGAGGACAACGCCATGCGTATGCGAAAAAAGAAGAATCTCATTCCCCGGATGGAGGCCTGCGGCGACTGGCTCATTGCCGACCCCTTCTCCATGAAGGGGCACTGGCGGGATCTGATGCCAGAGGCAACGGAGCTGCGGGTGGAACTTGGCTGCGGCAAGGGACGCTTCACCGTGGGTACCGCCGCGGCAGAACCGGAGATCCTTCTGATCGCTGTGGAAAAGGTGCCGGACGCCATGGTGATGGCTATGGAACGCGCCCGTGACGCCGGACTTCAGAATGTCCGCTTTATCGACGCCGACGCCGCTCTGCTGCCGGACATGTTCGCCCCCGGCGAGGTGGACCGCATCTACATCAATTTCTGCGATCCCTGGCCCAAGAGCAATCAGAAAAAACGTCGCCTGACCCACGGGAACTTCCTCAAGCAGTACCGCAAGGTGTTGAAGCCCGGCGGCCAGATCCATTTTAAGACGGACAACGACAAGCTGTTCGCCTGGTCATTGGAGGAGATCCCGCAGTTTGGTTTTGAGTTGTCTGAGGTGACCACGGATCTCCATGCCGACGGCCCCGTGGGCGTGATGACCGACTACGAGGCAAAATTCCACGATCTGGGCAAGAATATCAACCGCTGCGTGGCCACCATGGTGGACTGGACAGAGCCGGAGGAGAAAGCTGCGTGTGGAGAAGAACAGCAAAACTGACCGGCTGATACTGCACATCCCCAGCAGGGACGACCTGCGGTTCCGGCAGAAACTGCTCTCCGATCCCGACACAATGGCCTACAACGCAGCCTGGTTCCCGCCGGATGGGTGCATAGACTTCCCGGAGTCCGCGTGGGACAGCTGGTACGACATGTGGATCGGTCATGGGCCCGATTGCTTCTATGCCTACCTCCGGCGGATCAGCGACGGCGTTTTTGTGGGCGAGGTAAATTACCACCGCTCCCCGGAGTGCAATAGCTGGGATATGGGCATCGTGGTGAGCGCGGCGTACCGCGGTCTGGGGTACGGATTCGAGGGGCTGCGCCTGCTGGTGGAACACGCCTTTTTGATCGATGGTGTGTCCTGCCTGCAAAACGAATTTGAGACCACCCGGGATACGGCATACCGCATCCACAAAGCCGCCGGTTTCCGGGAGATATGCAGGAAAGACGGGATTGTCCGCCTGGAAATGATACGAGAAGATTACCTCTCCCAATAAAAGCACAAGTGCCGCGGGCCGATGGCCCGCGGCACTTTCTCATGGTCGTTTATTCTTTCTCCTCAAACATATCCGCCGGCGCGTTGCACAGGGGGCAGCGGAAGTCGGCGGGCAACTCGGTACCCTCGTAAACGAAGCCGCAGAGCTTGCAGACGTACTTCTTCACAGGCTTGTTCTCCACCTCTTTGAAGTAGGCCGAGCCGGCGCCACACAGGGGGCACTTGTAGTCCTCGGGCAGCTCGTCGCCCTCGTACACGTAGCCGCAGACCTTGCAGACGTATTTCCGGGCAGGGGCGGCCGTCTCTTCCGGCTGCTCCTCTTCCCCGCCGTTCAAGTCGTTGATGACGGCCTGGACCATGGCCTCCAGCTCCGCCAGCTTCTCCTCCGGCAGGGCGGACTTGATGGTCAGCGTGGGGGCCAGACGCTCCCAGCGCAGCGGCTCCAGAATGGCCTCCATTCCCTTGGCCGCCACCGGGGACCAGGAGCCGTTTTCGACGAGCAGATACTTCCGGCTCTGCAGATTGTGCTGGGCGATGTCGTGGAGCAGATTCTCCATGGTGATAAACACGCCCATGTTGTAAGTAGTAGTGGCCAGCACCACGTGGCTGAATTTGAACGCGGCGGCCAGAACATAGCTCACCGGCGTCACGGACACATCGTACATCTCCACGGTGACGCCCCGCTCGGCAAGGCGGCAGGCCAGCACGTTGGCAGCGCTCTCGGTGTTGCCGTAGACAGAGGAATAGGCGATGAGAACGCCCTGCTCCTCCGGCTCGTAGCGGCTCCACTGGTCGTACTTGCCCAGGATGTAACCCAGATCCTCCCGCCACACGAAGCCGTGCAGAGGCAGCAGCATGCCGATCTCCAGACCAGCGGCCTTCTTCAAAACCGCCTGGACCTGAGGACCGTACTTGCCCACGATATTGGTGTAATAGCGGCGGGCGGGATCCAGATAATCCCGGTCGAAGTTCACCTCATCGGCGAACAGGCGGCCGTTGAGGGCGTTGAAGCAGCCGAAGGCGTCGGCAGTCAGCAGCAGCTTGTCCGTGCGGTCATAGGTCATCATGACCTCAGGCCAATGGACCATGGGGGCGGACACAAACTGCAGGGTGTGTCGGCCGGTGTTCAGGGTTTCGCCCTCCTTGATGACGTGGATATGGCTGTCGAACTTGTCACCGAAGAACTGGCGCATCATATTCTTCGCCATGGCGCTGCAGTAGACCTCCAGCTCAGGCCACAGGAGCAGCAGGTCCTCCAGTTCGGCGGTGTGATCCGGCTCCATGTGGTGTACCACCACGCAGTTCAGCGCGCGGCCGTTTAGCGCGTGGAGCAGGTTCTCCCGGAACTGGCGGCGAACGGCGCTGTCCACCGTGTCAAAGAGGACGGTCTTCTCATCGTTGAGCAGATAGCTGTTGAAGGAAATGCCGTAGGGCACGTCAAATACGCCCTCAAACATAGCAAGGCGGCGGCCATCGGCGCCGACCCACGTGTAATCGTCGTTGATCTTTCTCGTGCAGTACATTGAATATACCTCCCCATAAGCAGAAAAGGCAGCCGCAACGGTTGCCTTTTCCTTAAATCGTTGTTACGCCTGCTGCTTGGCCAGATCGCACAGAGCGGTGAACGCCACGGCGTCATTGATAGCCATTTCGCTGAGCATCTTGCGGTTGATCTCCACACCGGCCAGCTTCAGACCGTGCATAAAGGTGGAGTAGTTCATGCCGTTGATCTTGCAAGCGGCGCTGATGCGGGTGATCCACAGCTGACGGAAGTCTCTCTTCTTCAGCCGGCGGCTGATATAAGCATAGGTCAGGGACTTCATGACCTGCTCGTTGGCCATCTTGAAGTGCTTGGACTTGGCGCCCCAGTAGCCCTTGGCCATCTTCAGCATCTTGTTTCTTCTCTTGCGCGTCATCATCGCGCCCTTAATACGTGCCATATTGAATTGCCTCCTATTCTAACGTTCCGTCAATTATTTGTAAGGGATCATCTTGCGGATCGCCGCTTCGTTGGTGCTGTCAGCATACGTGGTGCTGCGCAGACGACGGCCGCGCTTGGTGTCCTTCTTGGTCAGGATGTGGCTCTTGAAAGCATGAGCTCTCTTGACCTTGCCGGATTTCGTCAGATTGAAGCGCTTCTTTGCGCCGCTGTGGGTCTTCAGTTTAGGCATAATCGTTTTCTCCTTCCATCCATCATCCTCCCGCTGTCGCGGGCGGATCTCTTACAATTTTACTTGCCGGCCTTGGGGGAAAGGAACATGGACATGTTCCTGCCCTCCAGCTTGGCGGCTTTTTCCATGTTGGCGACCTCGCTGCAGGACTCGGCAAACTTCACCAGCAGATCGCGGCCGATCTCCGTATGTGCCATTTCTCTGCCGCGGAAGCGTACAGAAACCTTCACCCGGTTGCCCTCGGTGAGGAACTTCACCGCGTTTTTCAACTTGGTGTTGAAGTCGCCCACGTCGATACCGGGAGACATACGGATCTCTTTGATCTCCACCACATGCTGGTTTTTCCGGGCTTCCTTCTCCTTCTTGCTCTGCTCGAACCGGAACTTGCCGTAATTCATAAGCTTGCACACAGGCGGAACGGCCTGCGGGGAGATCTTCACCAGGTCCAACCCGCGCTCTTCAGCAATACGCAATGCCTCATCGGAGGACATGATGCCCAGCTGCTCGCCGGTGTCGCTGATCAGGCGGATCTCCTTATCGCGGATCTCTTCGTTCAGTTGATGCACGACCTTGCTAATAGCGAACGCACCTCCATTCAAAATAAAAACGCGAATGCACATGGCATCCGCGCAACAATAAAAAGCCCGTATTGAGCTTTTTCTCTCGCTGTTGACCTCTTTGCCCACGGCGTGAGGTGAGGGCGGATGCACCGACCTTCTTTGTTTTCGCAGGTATTCTACCACCCGGCGCGCCGGTTGTCAACATTTATTTTTGGAAAAAATATCATTCGTCCAGTTTTTTCATGTATATCACCCGCTCTTTGCGGACACAATAGGTGCATCCATTCAAAAGGAGGTGCCATCATGAGCAACCGTAACGAACAGAACAACAACCGCAACGAGCAGAACAACCGCAACGAGCAGAACAACCGCAACGAGCAGAACAACCGCAACGAGCAGA
>CAMVMU010000032.1 GCA_947168655.1 uncultured Oscillospiraceae bacterium | reverse complement strand
CTCCTCGCTGAGGATTACCGCCGTGATGGTTTCCCGCTTTTCTCTCAGCTCCGGATACTGTCCGCCGCTGACCTCCACCACGGTGTCCACGATGCGGTGAAGGAAGGGCTCGTTGACGCCAAGGAGCTTTCCGTGGCGGGAAGCCCTGCGCAGAAGCCGGCGCAGCACATAGCCGCGGCCCTCGTTGGAGGGGAGGATCCCGTCGCTGATCATAAAGACAGAGCTGCGGATGTGGTCGGTAATGACACGCAGTGACACATCGGTCTTGTGGCTCTCACCGTAGTAGGCCCCCGTAATCTCACTGACCTTGTGGGTCACGTGCATGACGGTGTCCACATCGAAAAGCGAATTCACATCCTGGCAGACCACGGCCAGGCGCTCCAGGCCCATGCCGGTGTCGATGTTTTTCTGCTTGAGCTCGGTATAGTTGTTGTGTCCATCGTTGTCAAACTGGCTGAACACGTTGTTCCACACCTCGATATAGCGGTCGCAGTCGCAGCCCACGGTGCAGGTGGGCTTGCCGCAGCCGTACTCGGGGCCGCGGTCGTAGTAGATTTCCGAGCAGGGACCACAGGGGCCCGCGCCGTGCTCCCAGAAGTTGTCCTCCTTGCCGAAGCGGAAGATATTCTCCTTTGGGATGCCGATCTCCTTGTTCCAGATATCAAAGGCCTCGTCATCGTCAAGATAGACGGAGGGATAGAGACGGTCAGCCTCCAGACCCACCCACTCCGGGCTGGTGAGAAACTCCCAGGACCAGGCAATGGCCTCATGCTTGAAATAATCGCCGAAGGAGAAGTTGCCCAGCATCTCAAAATAGGTGCCGTGGCGGGCGGTGTGGCCTACGTTCTCAATGTCACCGGTGCGGATGCACTTCTGGCAGGTGCAGACCCGGCGGCGGGGCGGCTCCTCCTCCCCCTTGAACCAAGCCTTCATGGGGGTCATGCCGGCGTTGATCAGCAGGATGGATTTGTCGTTCTGAGGCACCAGGGAAAAGCTGGGCAGACGGAGATGGCCCTTGGTCTCAAAGAACTTCAGGAACATCTCGCGCAGCTCGTTCAGGCCGTAATAGGGATGGGACATGGTTGATTACTCCTTTTATCTGAATGTTTTGTATATGCCGGAAAAGACAAAGACCCCCGCCACCACATAGGGGCGAAGGTCAACTTCACGGTACCACCCTACTTGACAGCTTTCGCTGCCATCTCGGACCATCCGATAACGGGGATGAATCGGGCAGCTCATCGCCGCCGGCTCGGAAGTGGCTGACGTGTTGCTGTGCCGGCGGGCTTCCATCCCCCCCGCCTCGCTGCAGGCCGCATTTCCACGTCTCGTCTTCGTCATTGCGCTTATAACAGATTTATTTTATCACAAATCTGTCGGTTGTCAATGATTGGTTTTGTGGGTAGACGATCACAGCGAATCGGCCCCCGGGATCGAAAGGAATTGGGAAAGGCCCTCAAAATAGTGCTGCTCTACGGTGATATCCATACTATTGTCCAGCACTTGCGTGATTACGATGGGCAATTTTTTGAGCAGATCCGTGATGTCGAGCTTCTTCTTTTTCACCCCATCATCCACTGATCCCAGCCCAAATACCGCATCTACGGTATAGAATCCCCAATTGGAGACAACGTTTTTAATCTCATTCGGGGTGAGGTCAAACGCAAATATGGATGCCGTCGTCAAGCGATCAAAAACATAATAGTTCTCACTTGTAAAATACGCTTCATACGCTGAATAGCTGGTATCCAAATCCGTAATCATACAGTTTACCGGCAATACTCTCTCGAATCGGTTTAACAGATTTTGCAAAAAGGCTCGTTCTTCATCCTCATTTGAAAACGTAATACGGACACAGCTTTTCGTATCATGGTTCCGGATGGAATGAATCCGCATCATCGACATTCTCCCTTCCCAGCTTTCTTTACTCCTTCCCGCTCAGGTCCACCGCATGGCGGATGAAGCTCATAGGCGGCACTGGCCTGGGCAGATGCATGTGGAAAACCATCTGGGGCGTTTTGGGTTCTGTCAGCGGCAGTCCATCGGCGTCAATCATAGTTGGAACAATGACGGAAAAGGGCTTGGTGTCCGGACCAACGACCTCCACGGTATCCCCCACAGCGAACTTGTTGCGCAGGGACAGCGTGGCGTTTCCATTTTCGTCACAGTCCGTCACAACGGCGCATATCTGCCAGTCCCGGATGTAGCGGGAGTTCTGATAGTACTGGCCGGGCTGTCCATAATAGAAACCGGTGGAATAATGGCGGTGGCTGACATGCTCCACCTCGTCCCGCCAGACGGGGTCCACGGGGCGTCCGGCTGCCACGTCATCAATGACGTGTCGGTAGGCTCCCGTAACGATGGCGGCGTAATAGGCGGATTTGGCCCGGCCCTCCAATTTCAGGCAATCCACCCCGGCGCCCATCAAATCGTCGATATGGTCGATCATGCACATATCGCGGGAATTCATAATATAGGTGCCCTTTTCGTCCTCAAACACGGGGAAATACTCCCCGGGGCGCTTCTCCTCCATGAGGGCGTACTGGTAGCGACAGGGCTGGGCGCATTCGCCCCGGTTGCTGTCCCGGCCTGTCATGTAGTTGGACAGCAGGCAGCGGCCGGAGTAGGATACGCACATGGCGCCGTGGGCAAAGGTCTCGATCTCCAGCTCAGGAGAAACCCGGCTGCGGATCTCACGGATCTCCTCAAGGCTCAGCTCACGGGCCAGAACGACACGACTGGCGCCCAGATCGTACCACGCCTGGGCGCAGGCGTAGTTGGCAATGGACTGCTGGGTGGAGATATGACGCTGGCAGTGTGGCGCGTACTTCCCCGCAAGCGTGAAAGCACCCAGATCCGCCAGGATCAGCGCGTCCACGCCGGCGGCGTCTAAGCGCTCCAGATGTGCAGGCAGCAGATCCACTTCGCCGCTGCGGGGCATGGTATTGACGGTAGTGTGGACGCGGACGCCGTGGTCATGGGCAAAGCGCACGGCGCGGGGAAGCTCCTCATCGGTGAAATTCCCTGCAAAAGAGCGCATGCCAAATGCGGTGCCCGCAAGGTACACCGCATCGGCGCCGTATAGCACGGCCATGTTCAGTTTTTCCCAGTCGCCCGCAGGGGCGAGCAGTTCAGGTTTTTTCCGTTCCATCAGCTGGGCTTGTACATGTCGCTGTTAATAAAGTTGATGTGGTCGTTCACATTGGTGAAGAAGTGGCTGTGGCCATCCACACCGGCGGCAAAGTAGTAGTAGTCGGTGTCGTTGGGATAGACAGCCGCATTGATGCTGGCAAGGCCAGGGTTGCAGATGGGGCCTGCCGGGAAGCCCGGGAAGGAATAGGTGTTGTAGGGACTGTCATAGTCCGTGCTGAACTCCGAGCGGTCCTTACCATCCAGGATCAGCGCATAGTCGATGGTGCTGTCCATCTGCAGCATGCCGTAGGTTTCCCGATCTGTGGTCTGCAGACGGTTATACAGGACGGAGGCTATATTGGCGCGCTCCTCCACAAAGTCATTGCTCTCCTTCTCGATGATGGAGGCAAGAATCACAATCTGCTGCAGGGTGTAGTCGGAGGACTCAATATCGGCCCGCAGCTGGTCACCCACGCGACGCTCAAAGTTGGACATCATGGTATCCAGCACCTTTGCCGGGTCACCGTTCACATAGAAGTCATAGGTGTCCGGGAACAGGAACCCCTCCACACGGACATAGTTATCCGTCTTCTCCGGGTCCACAGGCGCCAGATAGGGGTGATTCTCAAATGTGGTGTTGGAGGCAGCGTCGATCAGCTTGGCACGGGTAGAGACATTGTTCTCCACCAGGATGTCAAAGATCTCACTGACCGTTTTGCCCTCCGGGATGGTGACGCGGACCGTCTCAAAGGATCCGTAGTGATGCATGGCGTGGATCAGAGCGCGATAGTCCATGTTGGAATTCATGTCCTTATATTCGCCCGGCTCGATGATCCTGTCCGCATGGAGGAATTTGCCTGTCAAACAGAAGAACCATTTATAGTTGATCAGCCCGGCATCCTTCAGTTTCTGCGCCACATCGCGTACAGAGTCTTCCTCCTCCACAACAATGGTGGTGGAAACAGGCGCCTTGTTCAGCGAGCACAGGTCATTGGCCAGCAGCCAACCCACACCGGCCAGCAGAGCGGAGACCAGAAGCACACACAGGAGATACAGCGGGAAGCTAAACTTCTTTTTCTTCCGTTTATTTCTTTGCGGGGCGGCACCCTGTTGAGCCCGGCGCACCTGGTTGGCATCCCAGCTCTGCGTGTCAGATTTCTTATTATTCGGCATTGTCCTCTTCCTTTCTCCCGATCCGACGGGCTTGAAGGGAGCGAGGGAACCGTCCCCCGCGTCATTGGTAAAATGGGTCTTAGGCCCATCTCGTTTCATCCGTATTTATGTATGTTATCACATCTCTTGTCATTTGTCCATGAATAATTCCGGATTGCCGCCTGATGATACAGGGAAAAGCAAAGCCCCCGGCCCAGCCGGAGGCTTTGGTTCATTCACAGCAGCGGCTAACGGCAGACAACAGTTCCGCCTTCCCTGTCCCCTTCTCTGCCGAGAACGGGATCAGCAGCGTATTGTCATCCAGTGCCAGTGTGTCGCGGATCCGCGCCATATTGGGCTCGATCTCACTTTTTTTCAGCTTGTCCAGCTTATTGGCAACAACAATCAGGGGACAACCGGTATTCTTGAACCAATCGCACATGGTCACGTCATCCGCCGTGGGCTTGTGGCGCGCATCCACAATGAGCACACCAGCCGAAATAAGACCCTGTTCAGCAAAATACGTCTCCATCAGAGCGCCCCAGCGATCCCGCTCCGCCTGGGATACTTTGGCATATCCGTAGCCCGGCAGGTCGGTAAAATAGAGCCGCTCATCAATGAGAAAATAATTGATCTGCGTGGTTTTACCGGGGGTCGCGCCAACTCGGGCGAAGTTTTTTCTACCCAGAAGACGGTTGATCACCGAGGATTTTCCCACGTTGGAGCGGCCGGCAAAAGTGATCTGAGGCCGGCCGTCCCGGATAAAGCCTGCCTTCTCCACGGCGGAGCGAATAAACTCCGCCCGGTTATAGTTGATCGCCATGCTGTACCTCCTGACGGCTCTTTGACACAACCGAGAGCGTAGTCAGATGATCCACGGCGGTCTGACAGTCCTCACTGACCAGTGCGGCGGCGAAGACGGAATCCACCGTATCGACAAGAACGAAACGCAGAGCCTTTCGGACCGTTTGGTCAATCTCAGCCAGATCCTTCTCGTTTTCCCGGGGAATAATCACCGTTGTGATGCCGTTGCGAAGGGCGGCCATGGTCTTTTCCTTCAACCCACCGATGGGCAGCACGCGTCCGCGAAGCGTCACCTCGCCGGTCATGGCCACGGTGCCGCGAACACGTCTGCCCGTCAGAGCGGACAGAACCGCCGTTGTGATGGCGATGCCCGCAGACGGACCGTCCTTCGGCACGGCGCCTTCGGGAAAATGAATGTGGATATCCTTCGTCTGATAGAAATCGGATGCGATTCCCAGCTCCTCTGTCCGACTGCGCAGACAACTGATGGCGGCTTTGGCGGACTCCTGCATCACCAGGCCCAGATTGCCGGTCAGCTCCAGTTTGCCGGTACCGGGCACCACGTTGACCTCAACCTCCAGGATCTCGCCGCCAACCTCTGTCCACGCAAGGCCGTTGACAACGCCGATTTCGTCCTTGCCGGTACGCAGATTTTCGCGGTAATGGGGCACTCCCAGGTATTCGCCCAGGAGTTTATCTGTAATGATAATCTTCTTTACATCCGTTGATACCAATCGCATTGCCGTCTTTCGGCAAATCTTTCCCAGCTCACGCTCCAGTATGCGGACGCCGGACTCGCGTGTGTAATCGGCAATCACGGCGCGAAGCGCTCCATCGGTGATATGTAGCTGGGTCTTTTTCAAGCCGTGCTCTTTCATCTGCTTTGGCAGCAGGTGGCGCTTGGCGATCTCCAGCTTCTCCTCATCGGTATAGCTGCTCAGCTCAATGACCTCCATGCGATCCAGCAGCGGACGGGGAATGGTGGACAAGGTATTCGCCGTGGTAATAAACATCACCTGGCTCAGGTCCACAGGAAGCTCCAGAAAATGATCCCGGAAACTGTGGTTCTGCTCACTGTCAAGTACCTCCAGCAGCGCGGCGGCGGGATCGCCCCGCATATCGCTGCCCAGCTTGTCGATCTCATCCAGCACCAGCAGCGGATTCATACTGCCGGCGCGGATCAGCGCTTCAATGATCCGTCCGGGCATGGCGCCGATGTACGTTTTGCGATGACCGCGGATATCCGCCTCATCCCGCACACCGCCCAGACTCAGTCGGGACAGTTTCCGGTTCATGGCCTTGGCCACAGAGATGGCAATGGACGTTTTTCCCACGCCCGGAGGACCCACCAGACAGAGGATCTTACCTTTGGCATCGGGGTTGATCTGTCGGACGGCAATAAACTCCAGAACCTGTTCTTTCACCTTGTCCAGGCCGAAATGGTCCTTGTCCAGAACCTTGCGGGCACGCTCAACGTCAGTGCGGTCCTTTGTGTACCTGCCCCAGGGAAGATCGAGACACACATCCAGATAGTTGCGGATCACCGATGCCTCAGCACTGCCGAAAGGCTGCTTGGCAAGGCGGTCCAGCTCCTTGCGGAGCTTTTTGCGACCCTCGTCGCTCAGCTTTGCCTTATCGATCCGTTCGGCATATTCGGTGATCTCCTCATCCTCGTCCTCGCCCAGTTCCTGTCGCAGTACCTTGACCTGCTCACGAAGGATGGACTCCTTCTGCATATTGGCCACACGCTCACGGACGCGCTGTTCCAGCCGGAGCTCCATGGAGATCACGTTGATCTCCCGGGCGAGGATCTCGTTGACCATTGCCAGCCGGCGAACCGGGTTGAACTCCTCCAGCACCTTCTGGCGGTCCGTGTGACGAAGCGTCACGTTCTGGGCAATATAATCCGCCAGATACCCGGGATCCCGGGTATCCAGAATGGTGGAGGACAGCTCTTCGCTGAGGTTGGGCACCAGCTCACGGTAGGTTGCAAAAATGGAATAGGTCTGTCGCAGCAGAGCCTCCACCCTGTCACTTTGCCGGATGTAATCCTCTTCCTCCATCATCTCCACATTCGCCTGCAGAAACGGACGATTCTGCCACAGGCGGTGGATCCTGGCACGCTGTTCACCCTCAACGACAACGCGTACAGAGCTGTCAGATGTCTTGATGATGTGAAGAATACGGCAAACCGTACCGATCGTGAACAAGTCCTCCTCGGCCGGCTGCATGACGCCGATCTCCTTCTGCGTGACAAGAAACACACGGCGGTCCGCCTCCATGGCGTGATCCAGTGCGAAGATAGAGATCTCGCGCTCCACGTCGAAGCTGGCGGTCAGCCGAGGGAACACGGTCATACCGCGCAGCGCTACGACCGGGAAATTCATTGTTGTTGATTCCATGGGCTTCTCCTTTCCAAAGGGGTAAAAAAGAGGGAGCGGTGTCAATAGGCGCCGCTCCCCCTATTGTGCCTGTCAGGAGGCGGATGCGCTCTCCTTCTCGGTTTTTCCGGTTTTGATCTTTGCCCTGCGTGTGGGCTTATCCGGATTCCGCTCCAACAACGGCTGTGCGCCGTTCTTTACGCAGTCTGCCGTGATCGTCACCTTTTCGATGGTGGAATCCGACGGGATCTCATACATCAAAGGCGTCAGGATGCCCTCCATAACAGCGCGCAGGCCGCGGGCGCCAATATTGCGCTCAATAGCCTGATCGGCCACGGCCTCCAGCGCCTCCGGCTGGAACTCCAGGTCCACGTCGTCGTACTCCAGCAGCTTCTGATACTGCTTGACCAGAGCGTTTTTCGGTTCGGTGAGGATCTTCACCAGATCTTCACGGCTCAGACCGTTCAGCGCCGTGATGACAGGCAGACGGCCAACCAGCTCCGGAATGATGCCGAATTTCAGCAGATCGTGGGGCTGGACCTCCTGCAGCAGGGCGCCGGTGCGGCGCTCCGCCTTGCTCTCCACCACAGCGTCAAAGCCGATGCCCTTGCGATCGGTGCGCTGCTCAATGATCTTTTCCAGACCGTCAAAGGCGCCGCCGCAGATAAAGAGGATGTTGCTGGTATCCACCTGAATAAACTCCTGGTGGGGGTGCTTGCGGCCGCCCTGGGGAGGCACGTTTGCCACGGTACCCTCCAGCAGCTTCAGCAGCGCCTGCTGCACACCCTCGCCGGATACGTCGCGAGTAATGGACGTATTCTCACTCTTGCGGGCGATCTTATCGATCTCATCCACGTAGATGATGCCGTGTTCAGCCAGTTCTACGTCGAAATCCGCAGCCTGGAGCAGGCGGAGCAGGATATTCTCCACGTCATCGCCCACGTAGCCGGCTTCTGTCAGCGTGGTAGCGTCGGCAATGGCAAAGGGAACCTTCAGCACACGGGCCAGCGTCTGGGCAAACAGCGTCTTGCCGCTGCCGGTTGGCCCGATCATCAGAATATTGCTCTTCTGCAGCTCCACGTCAGAGTCGCCGCCGAAGAAGATGCGCTTATAGTGGTTGTAAACGGACACAGACAGCGCGATCTTTGCCGCCTCCTGCCCGATGACGTACTGATCCAGCACATCCTTGATCTCGCGGGGTGTGGGCAGATCGTCCACACTGGCGACGGTCTCCGCACCGGCGGTATAGCCGTCATCGAGGATGGACATGCAAAGCTGGACGCACTCGTCGCAAATGCGCACACCGGGTCCCTGGATCATGCGGTGAACCTGGGACTCGTGCTTGCCGCAGAAAGAACACCGAAGCGACTTTTTCTCGTCTGCCATTTTCGCTTACCTCTTGTAAATGACCTTATCCACCAGGCCGTACTCTCTGGCCTCCTCGGCAGCCATCCAGTGGTCACGCTCGGAGTCAGCCTTAACCTGCTCCGGCGTCTTGCCGGTATTCTCGGCCAGGATCTTGTTCAGGCGCTGCTTGATCTTCAGGAAATGCTCCACATCGATCTCCATATCCGTCACCTTGCCCTGGGTACCGGCAGAGGGCTGATGGATCATGATCTCGGCGTTGGGCAGGGCGATGCGCTTGCCCTTGGCGCCGGAGCTCAGCAGGAACGCGCCCATGCTGGCAGCCATGCCGATGCAGATGGTGGACACGTCGCACTTGATATACTGCATGGTGTCGTAGATCGCCATACCCGCAGTGACAGAGCCACCGGGGCTGTTGATGTACATTTGAATATCCTTGTCGGGATCCTGCGCCTCCAGATAGAGAAGCTGCGCGACCACCAGGCTGGCGGTGGTATCATTGACCTCCTCGCCCAGGAAGATAATGCGGTCATTGAGCAGGCGGGAGAAAATGTCATAGGAACGCTCACCGCGGTTGGTCTGCTCTACCACGTAAGGGACTAAACTCATGGGAAATACCTCCTGTAAAGATGTATGCTACCAATTATACCCACCTGATGTGATTTCTAACGGGGAGCTCTCTCTTTTACTCCTCCGTCTTTTCTTCCTTCTTCTCTTCTTTCTTCTCCTCAACGGGAGCAACGGCTACGGCGTTGTCAGCCACCAGCTTGATGACCTTCTCGCGAACCACCTGCTCCTTCACGTCCTCGGTGCGCAGGTACTTTTTCACGTTCTCCACGTCCATGCCGTAGTTGTCGGCCACCTTCTTCATCTCGGCCTCGATCTCCTCATCGGTGGCGTCGATGCCTTCGGCCTTAATGATAGCCTCTACGGCCAGGTCCATGCGGATCTGACGGAGAGCGGGCTCCTGAGCGTCGGCAAGGATCTTGCTCTCGTCGCCGCCGGCAAACTGGACGTACTGCTCATAGGAGATGCCCTGGGAAGCCAGCTGACGCTTCAGATTCTCCACCATGCTCTGTGCCTGCAGGTCGATCATCTCCTGGGGGATCTCAGCCTCGATGCCCTCAGCCACCTGATCCATCAGCACATCCTCAAAGGCATGCTGGGCGGAGGTGGTGCGCTCCTCGGTGATCTTCTTCTTCAGATCGGCCTTGAGTTCCTTCAGTGTGTCAAACTCGGACACATCCTTGGCAAACTCATCGTCCAGCTCAGGCACTTCCTTGACCTTGACCTCGTTGACCTTCACGTGGAAGACCACGGGCTTGCCGGCCAGCTCGGGGGTGTAATTCTCGGGGAAGGTGATGTCAATATCCTTCTCCTCGCCCGCCTTCATGCCGATGACCTGATCCTCGAAGCCGGGCACGAAACTGCCGGAGCCGATCTCCAGTTCGTGGTTCTCGCCCTTGCCGCCCTCGAAGGGAACGCCGTTATCAAAACCCTCAAAATCGATGACAGCGATGTCGCCCTTCTTTACGGCGCGATCCACGCTCACCAGACGGCTGTTGCGGTCAGCCATCTCCTTGAGGCGGGCGTTGACGTCAGCGGCCATAACCTTGACCTCGGCGCGGGGAGCTTCCAGGCCCTTGTACTGGCCCAGCTTCACCTCGGGATAGACGGCCACGGTGCACTTGAAGGTGACGCCCTCGGGACCCACGTTCTCCAGCTCCACCTGGGGATAACCCACGGTGGTCAGTCCCTGCTCCTTCACGGCTGCCTCGTAGGCGTCGGGCAGGACGATATTCACGGCCTCCTCATAGAACACCTCTTTGCCGTAGTGCTGCTCAATGATCTTGCGAGGGGTCTTGCCGGGGCGGAAGCCGGGCACGTTGATCTTGCCGCGCATCTTGATGTACGCCTTGTTGATGGCGGTCTCAAACTCCTCAGCGCCCACTTCGATGGTCAGCACAACCTTGCTGTTCTCGATTTTCTCACAGGATTTTACACTCATGTTTCTTTTTCCTCCGTTCAGCACCGATCGTGATCAGTGCGTTTTCATTTTCAATCAGTGCAGTTTTATATAATAACAGAAACAGTTGACAATTTCCACTGTTTTTTGCTTCAATCGCAAATTTTTTTAGGCGTAAACCGGAGATAATCCGCCGCCACCAGAGAAAACTCTGTCCCATACATTTGTCCGATAATAGCGCGGCGCTGCGTCATGCCATGGAGATGGCCATAATAGCACGCCTTCACCCCGTACTCCCGCAGGAGGCGCAGGATCTCGGGACACTGATACCCCTGATACAGGGGCGGATAATGGAGAAAACAGATCTTCTCTGCCATGCCGGCCGCCTTCAGTGATGTTTCCAGACGTCCCACTTCACGAGCCAGCACCTTTTCATCGTGTTCGTTTTGTCCCTCCAGCTCGTAGAACCAGCCGCGGGTTCCGCACAAGGCAATGTCACCGTACCACAGGCAGTTGTTGTGGAGAATATCCAGCGTGGTCAGCCCGTTCTCCGCGAAGAAACGCTTCATCTTGGCTGCGGTGTTCCACCAATAATCGTGGTTGCCCTTCATCAGGATCTTCCGTCCGGGCAGCGCGTCGATGAACCGCAGATCCTCCAGCGACTCCTCCAGGCTCATGCCCCAGCTCAGATCGCCGCACAAGACGGTCACGTCCTCATCATTCAGTTGGGAAAAGGCGTCGCGGATCCTGTCCACATAGTTCTGCCAGGCGTTACCAAAAACCTCCATGGTCTTGTTGCTGCTCAGGGACAGGTGGAGATCGCCCATGGTGTACAGTGCCATAATTCCTCCCGTGTTACAATAACCGCATCAGGTTGTTCCAGAAAATGTCCTCCAGCAGGTCCTTGCTGTAACCCCGTGCCGCCAGGGCTTCGTGGAGCTGCGGCACGTCCTGGACACCCTTCATTCCGGCGGCCAGCGTCTCGCAGCCGTCCAGATCTCCTCCCATGCAGAGAGTCTTCTCCCCGTCCAGCGCCAGGAAATGCTCCACGTGGGCAACCAGTTCCTCCATGGATCCGGTCTGCCCCACAAAAGCGCTGTACAGGTTGATGCCCACCACGCCGCCGCTGTCCCGGATGGCCCGGAACATATCATCGGTCAGATTGCGGGGATGGGGGCAGACGGCACGGCTGTTGGAATGGGACGCCACCACCGGCCGGTGGGTCATGCCGATGAGATCCCAAAACCCCGGGTCAGACATATGGGACACGTCGGCATAGATGGCGTGCTCCTCCAACCGGCGAATAAAGTCACACCCCTGTTGGGAGAGGCCCCGGTCTGTATCGTGTTTGTTGGTGCCGCACAGGACGTTGGGGTGGTTCCACACCGGGTTCAAAAGTCGAACACCCCAATCCGCTGCCGTGCCAATCCGATCCGGATCACAGTCCAGCAGATCGGCTCCTTCCACAGAGAGGAGCGCCGCAATTTTTCCGTCGGACACGGCGGCATCCACCTCGGAGGCGGTGCGACAGTGGCGAGCCAGATCGGCGCACGCCGCCATCTCCCGCAGAAAGCAGTCGTGCATCCGCAGGCACTGGGCCCACAGGCCGTCCTCCGGTGGGCAGTCGGGGTCGTGGTACAGGGCGAAGAACTGGGCGTAGCGGCGGAACTGTCCACCCCGGAGCAGATCCACGTGGCCGCCGTTTTGGCGCAGGCTCTCCACCGCGGCAAAATAGGCGCGGATATCATCCGGCATGCCCACGGTGTCCGACCGGCGGACGGCACAGCGGTGGATGGTATCGCAATGGGCGTCAAAATAGGAGATCATGGCTCACCTCAAAAAGCGTTTTCCAGATATTCTATGCGGTGCTTCCCATCCTCAGCATCGGCGTACACCTCCGCCACGTCGAAGCGCACGGGACAGTCCAGCTCGTGCTCGCTGAGGTAACAGAGAGCCGTCTTGCGCAGCTTCTCCTGCTTTCGGGCGGTGACGGCCTCACGGGGCAGGCCGAACTGCGTCCCACTGCGGAGCTTGACCTCAATAAAGGAAATCAACCCCTTCTTTCGGGCGATGAGATCGATCTCGCCAAAGCGGCAGTGATAGCTGTGGGCCAGCAGTTCATAGCCGTGGCGCCGCAGCCAGACGGCAACCTCTGCCTCGCCGCGGATGCCGCTGACGCGGCTCATCGCCTTGCCTCCCACTTCTTGAGGAAAGACATCCGATGTTCCGGACAGGGGCCGTATTTGTCCAGCATGGCATAGTGGAGAACGGTTCCGTAGCCCTTGTGCCTGGCGAACTGGTATTGAGGGTATTGCTTGTCCAATACCTCTTCCACGTAGCGGTCGCGGCTCACTTTTGCCAAAATAGACGCTGCGGCGATGCTCTCGCTCTTACCATCCCCCCCCACCACACAAGTGTGAGGAGTTGAAATAGATGCAGTCTTTCCCTTGTCACGATTTCCGTCGATGAGGGCGTGATCCGGCCTGACAGTCAAACCGTCTATGGCCATTTGCATAGCTTTCATCCGCGCGCTGAGGATGTCGGTAGCATCGATCTCCTCTGCCTCCACCCGGGCCACGGACCAGGCCAGCGCCTGCTTCACGATTACGTCATAAAGAGCGTCCCGCTGCTTCTCCTTCAGTTTTTTGGAGTCGTTCAGTCCTGTAATGTGGGTATGAGGAGGCAGGATCACGGCAGCGGCATACACCGGGCCCATCAGCGGTCCTGCGCCGGCTTCGTCGACGCCGCAGACAATTTGTGTTCCGGCGGCAAAGAGCTCGTCCTCATATTTCCAGGGATTGTCCATCTCGTTCATGGTGCAATGTCCTCCACTGTCTCCAGTGTAAAGCGTCCCAGCTTGCCGCCCCGGAACTCATCCAGCAGGATGCGGGCCATGCGCTCGGTGTCCACCTCAGCGCCTCGCATGAGAAAACCGCGCTTGCGTCCCGCCCTGGTCAGCAGGTCGTAACCGCTCTCCCCCTCCTCAGGAACCACCTTGTACCGCTCGCTCACCACGTCGGCATAGTGTGCGCCAAGATATTCCATGAGATAGCTGGCCAGCTCCTCGATGTCCATCACGTCGTCCTTGATGGCGCCGGTAAAAGCCAAGTGGATGCCCACCTGGGTATCGTCGAATTTAGGCCACAAAATGCCCGGTGTGTCCAATAGCTCCAATGACTGGTCCACCGGCACCCACTGCTTGCTGCGGGTGACGCCGGGTCGGTCCTCCGCACGCGCCGTCTTGCGGCGGGCCACCTTATTGATGAATGTGGATTTTCCCACGTTGGGGATGCCCAGCACCATGACGCGGATGGTGCGGCCCACCTGCCCTTTTGCCTCCCATGCGGCAATCTTGTCCCGCAGAAGCTCCCGCACGGCAGACGCAAATTGGTTGGTTCCTCCCCCGCCCTTGGCGTTGGCCTCCAGCACAGCATAGCCCTTTTCCCGGAACCATGCCGCCCAGCGCTTCGTCTGGCGAGGGTCCGCCTGATCAACCCGGTTGAGCACCACCAAACGGGGCTTCCCCGCCGTCATCTCATCCACGTCCGGGTTGCGGGAGGACATAGGGATCCGGGCGTCCAGGATCTCGCATACGGCGTCCATCTTGCCGATCTCCGCAGCGATCATCCTCTTTGTTTTTGTCATGTGGCCGGGAAACCAGCTCAACCCTTCAATCTGCATAGAACTTCACCTGCTTCCTACCTGCTCCAATTGTAACAAGTATATCATAATAGAAGGAGAAAGAAAAGTAAAAACCGCCCACAGGTGTGGGCGGTTTTCGGATCGGCTCGATAGCTTACAGCTTCTCGCGCACCTTGGCAGCCTTACCAACGCGGTCGCGCAGGTAGTACAGCTTGGCGCGGCGGACAAAGCCGTGGCGCACCGTCTCGATGGTGGCGATGGACGGAGAGTGAATGGGGAAAACCTTCTCCACGCCGACACCATAAGAGATACGACGAACGGTGATGGTCTCCTCGATGCCGCCGTGCTTCTTGGCGATCACGATGCCCTCGAAGACCTGGATACGCTCGCGGGAGCCTTCCTTGACCTTCACGTGGACGCGCACGGTGTCACCGACTTCCACCTGCAGCTTTTCGCCCTGCAGCTGTTTTTCATTCAATGCCTTGATGAGATCCATGGATATTTCCTCCTGATTTATAGGTGTTCATGCCGCCGTAATTGCGGCGCATCTTCGCGCCGGCGACAGAGGACCGCCCTTTTTCATGCCCGAATAGGTTACCATATCTTTCTGGAAAATGCAAGCATTATTTTATATTTTTAACTACTTTTCAGCGAAAATCTCTGCCTTCTGCATCCAAAATCGCTTTTCTGCGCACACGAATGAAATCCGGCGTCAGCTCCGGGAGATAACGTTCGATTGCTTTGCCCAGCAGCTGTGGGTTTAGGCCGGGGTTCTGAGCCTGTACAGTCACATCAGCACGGATAATGC
Organism: uncultured Oscillospiraceae bacterium; assembly: GCA_947168655.1. Classification (GTDB taxonomy): domain Bacteria; phylum Bacillota; class Clostridia; order Oscillospirales; family Oscillospiraceae; genus Vescimonas. The sequence continues at coordinate 4,406 of CAMVMU010000032.1, read as the reverse complement.
CATCTGCCTCCGTCAGAATCGCGCTGTGGATCATGGGGGCAATATCCACCTCCGCCAGATCCTTTCGCTTGGTGCGCTTCTCAATCACCAGACTGTCCCTGGCAAAGAGCTGCCGCAGGGCATCCACGCCACCGGCGGGAACGCCACCGTCATACTCCAGCTCCACATCGGCCCGCAGATCCGTCAGCTCGCGGATTGGGCGCGATGCAGCGTAACATTCCAGCACGCGCAGCCCGAGGGGCATGCCGGTATTCAGCGTCTCGGCGATCCCGGCGCCGTCGCTCTCCTGGGTCACTTCAAAGTCCAGCAGTTCGCAGTCGCTGGACTGCCCCACTGGCAGTGGAAGTACGATGGACATGATGGGGTGGGGATGATAGCCCTGGGTGTGCTTGATCTCCAATTCCGTGCGGGGAAACGCCCGCTGGAAGGTGCGGATCAGATCCAGGTGGGAGATGTAGGAGGCCTGGGCCTCTTTTACAAACAACAGCCGCAGTTTAGACATCGCACTTCCCCCCTACCAGCTTATTGGCGCCGCAGCCGTTGCAGTGGGTGCGGCAGTCCGGCGTGGTAACGCCCTCTTTGGCTCGCTGGTACTCCCGCCAGAGATAGGCCTCGGTCACGCCGCTGGAGATCATGCTCCAGGGCATGAGCTCGTCCTTCTCCCGGCGACGGTTGGCATAAAACGCCGGATCCACGCCGCACTCAGCAAACGCTTCCTGCCAGCGATCAAAGGAAAAATACTCCTCCCATGCGTCAAGTGTCGCGCCTTTACGCCATACTGTTTCCAATACTTTGCAGAGTTTTCGATCGCCCCTTGCCAGTACCGCCTCTATCACGCTGGTGGCACTGTCGTGCCAGTTGTAGGTAACGGTCTTGGTGGTGATGGCCTCGCGCAGCAGTTTGACGCGCCGCTCATACTCCTCCCGTGTGATCTGCGGCTCCCACTGAAACGCCGTGTGTGGCTTTGGCACAAACCAGGAGGTGGACACAGTGATCCGGACGCCCCGGTTCTTGTTGGGTGCCGCCTCCCGCCACTCGTGCATGACCCGGGCGGCAATGTCGGCAATACCCAGCACGTCCTCGTCAGTCTCAGTTGGCAGGCCCAGCATGAAGTACAGCTTTACGGCGTTGTACCCCCCCGCAAAGGCAGTGTGGCACGAGCGCAGCAGTTCCTCCAGCGTCACGTTTTTATTGATCACATCGCGCAGGCGCTGGGTGCCGGCCTCCGGAGCGAAGGTCAGGCCCGTTTTGCGGCCCCGGGCGAGGCGCTGCATGAGGTTCATGGAGAAGTTATCCGCCCGCAGGGACGGCAGTGACAGATTCACGTGGCGCTGGGTGCAGAATTCCTCCAGCTCATCGCACAGCTCCGTCAGGGGCGGATAATCGCTGGTGCTGAGGGACGAGAGCGTCACCTCCTGATATCCGGAATCGTTGCAGGATTCCACGCCGTATTTGGCGCAGAGTTCCCGGCTGCGGTTGCGCACCGGGCGGTAGACGTATCCCGCCTGGCAGAAGCGGCAGCCGCGGATGCATCCACGGAACAGCTCCAGCATCACTCGGTCCTGTACGATCTCCGTGGACGGCACAATGGTCTTCACAGGAAAATAGGACTTGTCCAGATCACGGACGATCCGCTTGGTAACGGTGGCCGGAGCGCCGTCGAGGGGCGTAATGGCCTTGACGGTGCCGTCATCATGGTAGGTCACATCATAGAGGCTGGGAATATACAAGCCCGGCAGCTGTGCGGCCCGGCGCAGGAACTCCGCCTTGGTCCATCCCTCTCTGCGTGCCTGACAGTGGAGTTCTACAAGTTCAACCGTGATCTCCTCGCCCTCGCCCAGGGAGACAACGTCAATAAAATCGGCAACGGGCTCGGCGTTATACATGGCGGTGCCGCCGGCGATGACCAGCGGGGTCAGGCTGGTACGCTCACTGCTGTGGATGGGAATACCCGCCAGATCCAGCATATTGAGGATGGCGGGAAAAGCCATTTCATACCCCACGGAAAAAGCTACGATATCATAACTTGTGATGGGGTCACCGGATTCCAGGGCAAAGAGGGGCATGCCCGCCTTGCGCATCTCCTGTTCCATGTCGCCCCACGGCGCAAAGACACGCTCGCACCACACGCCGGGGATCTGATTCATGACGCCGTAAAGGATCCGCATGCCCAGATTGGACATGCCGATCTCATAGGTGTCCGGGAAGCAGAAGGCGATTCGGGTATCAACCTCCGACTTATCCTTCATCACCGCGTTATATTCGCCGCCCACATAGCGTGCCGGTTTCTGCACACGGGGCAGGATGCGTTCCAGTCTTTTATCCACGGCAAAATCTCCTGTCGTTATCAAAAGGTATGACAATTTATTTTACCGTGCCGGCGTGAATTTGACAAGTCCTTTTTCACGGAAGGCCGACATCATCAGCCCAACGGCGCCCAGCAGCAGAAAGGGACTGCCTCCGGTCCGCCCCATCAGCGCCAGACCGCCCACCAGGAGCGCCGCTGCAAAAACTCCGCCAACTGCAGCCGTCACCCGATCTGCCGTAAAAGGTTCCGTCAGCCACGCCGTCAGGAGCCAAAGCGCACGGGCCCCGTCCAGTGGCCTGGCGGGGATCAGATTGAAGACGCCAAGCACCAACTGAGCCCCGGCAAACACGTAAGCCCCTTCCCATCGGCCGCCCGCCAAACCAAGGCACAACGCCAGCAAAAGATTGACCGCCGGACCGGCCAGTGTCACCAGAATCTCCGCACCGTAGGAGAGGCGGGTTGTATCCGCGACGGTCATCTCGGCGCCAAATGGCGTTATTGTTACACGCGAAATACGGCCGCCGAAATGGCGCAGCACAACCCAATGGCCCCATTCGTGGATGAGCGCAGCGGCCAGCAGGGCGCCCAAAAGGACCGGGGAGGACAGTGCCACGAACAGGGCCAACACAACCGGAGTCAGCGGCGAGACGATGACCTCCGTTTTCTTATCCAAGCGCATAATACACCGGGTCCAGATAGATGTTGCCGCGCATCAGTTCAAAATGCAGGTGCGGTCCCGTAGTCATCCCGGTTTCTCCCACCTCGGCAATGGGATCTCCCGCAGCGACCTGCTGACCGGAAGACGCGGTGATGGAGCTGCAGTGGGCATAGAGGGTTGAGTAGCTTCCCGGGTGGCTGACAATCACGTACTTTCCCAGTTCCGATGCCTCCGCCACCACTGTCACCGTTCCGGCAGCAAAAGCGCGGATAACGGTTCCGCTCTCCGCCCCGATGTCCATTCCGTAGTGGAACCGCTCCCCCTCGAGGATGGGATGCTCCCGGTACCCAAATCCGCTGGTGACGGTCCCGTCAACCGGCGGAGAATAGGGAAAACCCAGAACTTGCTGCGTCAGACAGGCAAACTCAGGTGTGTTGTCTGTTGTATAGATCACATCGCCCTCCGCGGTCTTTTGAATCAATTCGCCGTTTTTCGTGGTTTCCGGGTTTTCCTGCTCTCCCCCATTGTCCGGCCCGTCGGCAGGAGGATCCTCCTGTGTCAGTGGCTGGGGGCCGAAAACTGCCGTGTACGCATCGTTCAGCGCATCACCCAGCTTGCCGTCCGATGAGACCACCCGCCCTACCGCGGAGAATGCAGCCACAAAGTCGGTGTTTTCGCCAAGCAGCTTCAAAACCTGTTGGCGATACTGCTCCATTATATTGGGAAAAGCGATTTTGACCGCAACAACCAGTATAAGGATCACGGAACTGACTGCCATCTGCCACATTCGCCGTTTCTCACCCCTGCGAAGAGGCTGGTCTTGCATGCGAGGTCCCGGGTTTGCTCTGTTTGTTCCGCGGCTTGTCTCGACACGACGTCCCACCGTCTGTCTCACGCGGCGTGATCTGCTCACTCTCCTGCCATACCGTCCACTTTGCTGTAAGCTCTTCATACGCCCACCCCTTGTCCCGTGTTTGCTTCCAGTATATGACCGAACCCGGGACACGTAGAACGGCGCAAAAACAAAACCCCCGGCCCAGCCGGAGGTTTTGTTGAAAAAACACTATTTGTCTTATTTGCAGGCCTCTTCCACGGCGACGGCCACGGCAACGGTGGCGCCCACCATCGGGTTGTTGCCCATGCCCAGGAAACCCATCATCTCCACGTGGGCAGGCACGGAGGAGGAGCCTGCGAACTGGGCGTCGGAATGCATGCGGCCCATGGTGTCGGTCATGCCGTAGCTGGCGGGGCCGGCGGCCATGTTGTCCGGGTGAAGCGTGCGGCCGGTGCCGCCGCCGGAGGCCACGGAGAAGTACTTCTTGCCCTGCTCGATGCACTCCTTCTTATAGGTGCCGGCCACAGGATGCTGGAAGCGGGTGGGGTTGGTGGAGTTGCCGGTGATGGAGATGTCAACGTTCTCCAGCTTCATGATGGCAACGC
>CAMVMU010000031.1 GCA_947168655.1 uncultured Oscillospiraceae bacterium | reverse complement strand
TGCGTGGCGACGCCAACCTGGACGGCAAGGTGTCCACGCCGGACGCCACCATGGTCAAGCAGGCGTATCTGGGCACGGCGTTTGCCATCGATCCCAACCTGCAGACACTGACGGCGGACGCCAACAGGGACGGGAAGATCTCCACCGTGGACGCCACCTTCATCAAGCAGGCGTACCTGGGCAATTACACCATCCAGTGGTGACGGGATTTTACGTGGGACCGCCGTTTCGGCGGCGGTCCCACGAGATCTATTATGCAGCATTATCCCCAAAACCCAATAGCACCAACGGCTTGCGGACACGATGGAGCATATGTTTTCATATACCCGCGCAACTCAACGCAAAATTGGTGCGGAGTTTTAGACCAACACAAACAAAAAATTTGACAGGATAGCCCACACGGAAAGGTGCTCTTTTTCACCTTTCCGTGTGGGCGTTTTGCTTTTCACTATTGCAGGCCTTTATACCTGCTTTTATATTTGCATTCGCGCAACCATTTCAGTTTTTTCCCCTGCCTGACAGAAAGGATAATGGGCGGAGCACTTCCGGTGGTATTTTCATATGATGAAATAGGCGCGCTGCGCCAAATGGATATACGGAAGTGTTTCAATGGACAATTCAGGTGCTTCTATAGGTATGAACAGATATAATGGGAGTCAAAAGATGGATCAGTCCGCAGAAAAGGATTCCCGTTGCGGATGCAATTGCAACAACAATTGCAATACCGTGTGCTGCCCGGGACCTCCGGGCCCCCCGGGTCCTGTCGGCCCGAGAGGCCCCGCCGGTCCTCAGGGGCCTGCCGGAACCATCGGTCCCGCCGGTCCAAGAGGCCCTGCCGGCCCGAGGGGACCGCAAGGTCCGCAGGGCGTGCCTGGTCCTGCAGGAGGACCTCCCGGCCCCCAAGGTCCCGCCGGCCCCCAGGGCCCTGCCGGCCCCACTGGTCCCGTGGGACCGCAGGGCCCGATTGGAGAGACCGGTCCCGCCGGCCCGCAAGGTCCTGCCGGTGAGGCAGGTCCTGTCGGCCCTCAGGGCCCTGCCGGTGCAACAGGCCCCATTGGTTCCCAAGGTCCCGTTGGTGCAACTGGCCCTGCCGGCCCCCAGGGCCCCACTGGTCCCCAGGGCCCAATGGGCCCGCAAGGCCCCGCCGGTGAGGCCGGCCCGACTGGCCCGCAAGGTCCTGCCGGTACAACTGGTCCTGCCGGTCCCCAGGGCCCTGCCGGTCCCCAGGGCGCTGATGGCGAAACCGGTCCCACCGGTCCCCAGGGGCCTGTTGGAGCAACCGGTCCTGTAGGGCCCCAGGGCCCGACTGGCCCGCAGGGTCCTGTTGGTCCTGCCGGTCCCATCGGTGAAACGGGTCCCGCCGGTCCTGTCGGTCCTGCCGGTCCCGTCGGCGAAACGGGTCCCGTCGGTCCGCAGGGTCCTGCCGGTGCGACCGGGCCTGTAGGCCCTGTCGGCCCCCAGGGCCCTGCCGGTCCTGCTGGCCCTGCTGGCCCCGTCGGTGAAACCGGCCCCGCCGGTCCCGCCGGCCCTGCCGGAGGCGTATTGAATTACGCAGACTTCTACGCACTTATGCCGCCGGACAACGCGGCAACTGTGGCACCGGGAACGGATGTCAGCTTTCCCCAGGACGGACCCAACAGCGGAACGGGAATCGTCCGGACAGGAGCGAGTTCTTTTAATCTCGCAAATATTGGTGTTTACCAAGTCCTTTTCGAGGTAAGTGTGGACGAAGCGGGTCAGCTTCTGCTGACGCTGAATGGCGCTGATCTGGCAAATACAGTGGTGGGCAGAGCAACGGGAGCGTCCCAGATTGCGGGGATGGCCATTGTTGAAACGACTGCCATTAACGCCACTCTGACGGTTCGAAATCCGGCGGGAAATGCGACAGCATTGACCGTTACACCGCTGGCAGGCGGAACGCGGCCGGTTTCGGCGCATCTCGCCATTTTGCAGATACAGTGATAAACCGATGGAGCGCAAAAAAGCAATTCTGTTCTCCCTTTTATAATTCTCCTGTTTACTGATCAGGTCGAATCATAGGAAATGAGCAATATGTCGCGGCCGGGCATCGAATGAAGTGCCCGGCCGCGGCGTTTCAGGACTTCCAAAGATATCCCCCAGCTCTGCCGGAAGAAAAAGAGTTAATAGCGAGAAAAGCAGATGTAAGCCGTTCAGAACGGACAAGCTGGTGCTGTCGATATCATATTGTGTTTGCACCAAAGTACAGGTGCCGACCGCTGGGCCGCTCTTTACACTTGCACAATCTGGCGAAAGGTGATACAATTACCGATCAGAAATCATTTGGGAGGTATTCCTCTATGAAATTAGGTATCGTGGGTCTGCCCAACGTGGGCAAGTCGACCCTGTTTAACGCCCTCACCGGCTCCAGCGTGGAGACGGGCGCCTATTCCAACGCGGCTGCCAAGCCAAACATCGGCCAGGCCAAGGTGCCGGATGAGCGGCTGGACTGGCTGGCGGAGTACTATCACCCCAAGAAATACACCCCCGCCACCATCGACTTCGTGGACGTGGTGGGCATCAAGAAGGGCGGCGGCCGCGGCAATGCTTACCTGCAGACCATCCGCCAGGTGGACGCGCTGGTGCACGTGGTGCGCTGCTTCGACAGCGACGAGCTGTTCACCGAGCCCGCCGACGCCGTGCGTGACGCCGAGACGCTGAACCTGGAGCTGATCCTGGCGGACATCGAGGTGGTGGAGCGCCGCCTTGACCGGGCGAAGAAGAACGCCAAGAGCGGCGACAAGAAGTACAAGCGCGAGGTGGAGATGTGCACCGAGCTGCTGGCCCACCTGGAGGAGGGACAGCCTGCCAGCGGCTTTGCCTTCACCGAGGAGGACAAGGACATCCTGCAGGACGGCGGCCTGCTGACCATCAAGCCCGTCATCTACGCGGCCAATCTGGATGAGGACGGCATGGCGGATTACGCCAACAACCCCCAGTTCCAGGCACTGGCGGAGCTGGCAAAGAGCCAGGGCGCGGCGGTGCTGCCGGTGGCGGCCAAATTTGAGGAGGACATCTCCGGCATGGACGAGGAGGACGCCGCCATGTTCATGGAAGAGCTGGGCCTCACGGAGCGGGGATTGGACCGCCTGATCCGCACGTCCTATGAGCTGCTGGGTTACATCTCCTTCCTCACTGCCGGTGAGGACGAGGTGCGCGCCTGGACCATCGTGCGGGGCACCAAGGCGCCCCGTGCCGCCGGCAAGGTGCACACGGATATTGAGCGCGGCTTCATCCGGGCCGAGATCGTAGCCTTTGACGCGCTGAAGGAGAGCGGCACCATGGCCGCCGCCAAGGAGAAGGGCCTGGTGCGCATGGAGGGCAAGGAGTACGTCATGCAGGACGGCGACGTGACGTTCTTCCGCTTTAACGTATGATGAAGTACCGGGCTGTTTTATTTGACATGGACGGCACACTGCTGAACACCCTGGGGGACATCGGTGGCACGCTGAACGTGGTGCTCTCTGCCAACGGCTACCCGACCCACACCATGGCGGAGTACCGCAATATGGTGGGCAACGGCGCCCGCCGCCTGACGAAGGACGCTCTGCCGGAGGGTACCCCCGAGGACGAGGTGGAGCGGATCTACCTGCTCTACCGGGACTACTACCGGGACCACCCCTGCAGCGTGACGGAGCCCTACCCCGGCGCCGTGGAACTGCTGGAGACGCTGCGCAAAAACGGTATCGCGGCGGCTGTCGTGTCCAACAAGCCGGACGCCACGGCGAAGGAGCTGGGCGAAACGTTTTTCCCCGGTGTGCTGACGGTGGGGGACGACGGCGTCCACCCTCGCAAGCCTGCGCCGGACAACGTGTACCGCACCCTGGAGCAGCTGGGCGCCACCCCGGCGGAGACCCTCTATGTGGGCGACAGTGAGGTGGATGCAGCCACGGCGCACAATGCCGGCGTAGACGCCGCCATCGTGGGCTGGGGCTACCGGGACCGGGATTTTCTGCTGACCCACGGGGCCGCAGAGGTGCTGGAGAGCTTCGACCAATTGCTGGAAAAGATCATTTGATCTGTTGACAACGGGGAAAACCCGTGCTATATTGTATCGTAATCATGAAAAGGCATTGACGAGGACGCCGCCGGTGAATGACGTCAGAGAGATACCCCTTGTGCTGTGAGGGTATCCGCCGGAAACCGACAGGGCCACCGCCTCCGAGCTGCCCCCCGAACGGATGACTTCCATCCCAGTAGGCGGGGACGGGTTCTCCCGTTACAGAGATCACGAGCGATGGCGTATGCCATAAGCAGGGTGGAACCGTGGAATACTTTGTATCCCACCCCTGAACCATTTCAGGGGTGGGATTTTTCTTGCCCCGCAGCATGAAAGGAGACAAACACCATGTCCGAAGAAAACCTGTACACCTTTGAAAACGAGCAGTACCGCCGCACCTACTGGCACACCTGCTCCCACGTGCTGGCCCAGGCCGTCAAGCGCCTGTACCCCGAGGTCAAGCTGGCCATCGGCCCCAGCATTGACACCGGCTTCTACTACGACTTTGACGCCCCATTCAGCTTCACCCGGGAGCATCTGGACGCCCTGGAGGCCGAGATGCGCAAGATCTGCAAGGAGAAGCTGAAGCTGGAGCGGTTTGAGCTGCCCCGTGAGGAGGCCATCCGTTTCATGGAGGAGAAGGAGGAGCCCTACAAGGTGGAGCTCATCAACGATCTGCCGGAGGACGCCGTCATCAGCTTCTACAAGCAGGGTGAGTTCACCGACCTGTGCGCCGGTCCCCATCTGGACTCCACCGGCCGCATCAAGGGCAACGCCGTCAAGCTGACCTCCAGCACCGGCGCCTACTGGCGGGGCGACAGCAACCGCAAGATGCTCCAGCGCATCTACGCCGTGGCCTTCCCCAAGAAGGAGGAGCTGGACGAATACCTGCGGCAGCGGGAAGAGGCGCTGAAGCGTGACCACAACAAGCTGGGCCGCGAGCTGGAATATTTCACCACCGTGGACTATATCGGCCAGGGCCTGCCCATCATCCTGCCCAAGGGCGCCCGTGTCATCCAGGTGCTCCAGCGCTGGATCGAGGACGAGGAGAAAAAACGCGGCTATCAGCTGACCAAGACCCCCTATATGGCCAAGCGTGAGCTCTATAAGATCTCCGGCCACTGGGATCACTATCGTGATGGCATGTTCATTCTGGGCGACCCAGACGATGAGACCAAGGAGTGCTTTGCCCTGCGCCCCATGACCTGTCCCTTCCAGTACCAGGTGTTCCTGAACCGCCAGCGCTCCTACCGCGACCTGCCCATGCGTCTGGGCGAGACGTCCACCCTGTTCCGCAACGAGGACTCCGGCGAGATGCACGGCCTGATCCGTGTCCGCCAGTTCACCATCTCCGAGGGCCATCTGATCCTCCGCCCCGATCAGCTGGAGGAGGAGTTCAAGGGCTGCCTGGATCTGGCCAAGTATGTTCTGGGCACCGTGGGCCTGCTGGACAAATGCACGTTCCGCTTCTCCCAGTGGGATCCCGCTAACCCCGACAATAAGTATGAGGGCACGGCGGAGCAGTGGGAGGAGGCCCAGCGGGTCATGGGCCGGATCCTGGACGATCTGGGCGTAAAGTACGACGTGGGCATCGACGAGGCCGCCTTCTACGGCCCCAAGCTGGATATCCAGTACAAGAACGTCTTCGGCAAGGAGGATACCCTTGTCACCATCCAGATCGATATGCTGCTGGCCCAGCGCTACGGCATGTACTATATCGATGAGAACGGTGAGAAGGCCCTGCCCTATATCATCCACCGCACCTCTCTGGGCTGCTACGAGCGCACGCTGGCCTACCTCATCGAGGAGTACGCCGGCGCCCTGCCCACCTGGATGGCCCCCGAGCAGGTCCGTTTCCTGCCCGTCACCGACCGCGCCGCCGACTACTGTGCCGAGGCCGCCAAAAAGCTGGACGCCCAGGGCTTCCGCGTTGAGGTGGATTACCGCAACGAGAAGATCGGCAAGAAGATCCGCGAGGCTCAGCTGGACAAGGTCCCCTATATGGTGGTGGTGGGCGACCGGGATATGGAGAACGGCACCGTCTCTCCGCGCCACCGCGCCGACGGCGATCTGGGCGCCATGAGCCTGGACGATTTCACCGCACTCCTGCGTGAGGTCGTGGATACCAGGGCCAAGAAGTAAGCTTTTTCCCAGACGAAAATAGGAGGAATTATTGTGAAAATCACGTGGTTTGGCCACTCCTGCTTCTGTGTGGAATCGGAGGGCTACCGCATTGTGCTGGACCCCTATCTGAACGTGCGGGGCTACGCGCCGCTGCATGTGAGCGCCAACGAGGTTCTGTGCAGCCATGATCATTTTGACCACAACTGCCGCGAGGCGGTGACGCTGGCCGGGGGCGTGCCCTCGCCCTTTACCGTAAACACCGTATCCACCTGCCATGACGATCAGAACGGCCGGATGCGCGGACAAAACACCGTCCACATCCTTCGCGCCGAGGGGCAGACAGTGGTGCATCTGGGCGACCTGGGCCATTTGCTTACGGCGGATCAGGCCAAGGAGCTGCGCCGCTGCGACGTGCTGATGCTCCCGGTAGGCGGCACATATACGGTGGATGCCGCCCGGGCCAAGCTGGTGGCGGACGCCCTGGAGCCCCGGATCATCGTGCCCATGCACTATCGCCGCGGCGCGCTGGGCTTTGACAATATCGGCGCTCTGGACGATTTCCTGGCGCTGTATCCGGCAGAGCAGGTGCATCTGCTGGATGAAAACTGCTTTGACCCGGCTGAATGGAAGGGCATCGTTGTGCCCACGTATCACGCATGAGCATCACTCCCCTCCGCATAGGATTTGCGGAGGGGAGTGACGAACTGTTGAAAAACGGTGTTGCCGTTTTTCAACAAAGAGTTTGCAGTCCACTTCGCGCACTCGCTTGCGTGAGACGCTCGCACACTTCGTGGCCTGATAGGTGTTTTTTCTGACGTACATGCCGCCAGAAAAAACGATTTCATTTCTTCCGCCGCTGCGGCGGCGAAAATCTGCGATGCTATTGGGAAATACCATGCTCCCCTCCGCATAGGATTTGCGGAGGGGAGTGATTTTTATGGAAGAAAGGCAGCGCAAGTGGGAGATCGCAGGACTGCTGCTGACGCTGGCGGCGGGCAATCTGCTGCACTTCGTCTATGGGTGGAGCGGCAATCATTCCGTGGCGGCTGCTTTTGCCGCCGTCAATGAGTCCACCTGGGAGCATATGAAACTGCTGGCAATGCCGTGGATAGCGTGGTCACTGGCAGAGGCGGTAACAGGCGGCGGCTCTGCGCTGTTCCCCCGCGCCGTGGGGTTGCTGGCGGGCTTGACCGCTATCCCCACGGCGTATTATACACTACGCGGCATTGCGGGGCAGCCGCACCACATGGTCAATATCCTGATCTTTCAGCTGGCGGTGCTCCTTGCCTTTGCCGTCAGCCGCCGCGTGAGAAAGAGCGGACGGTTTGAAGGCCGGGGCTGGCGTATGCTGGGACTTGCGCTGCTGCTCATCTTGGGCGCCCTGTTCCTCCGCTGGACGTACCATACCCCGGATCTGCCGATTTTTGTTGACCCGGCCACGGGTATTGCCGGAATCCCCCGATAAGGTATCTTGTTTCTCTTTGCCGCCATTGTCATTGCGGGGGCCGCAGGATCGCGTCAATCCGTTCCCTACACAAAAAGGTCTCCGGCTCACAGCCGGAGACCTTTTATCCTGCGTTTTATCGCCGTCAGATGGCGTATTTTTTCTGATACTCTTCATAGTACCGGGAGAAGGACTCGTCATGCATCTGGCGGACGCTCTGGAGATATTCGTGGGTGTCAAAGCTGTCGGACTTCAGCTCGATCATGGCAACGGCCACGTTGGAGCAGTGGTCGGCCACCCGCTCGTAGTTGGTCAGCAGGTCGTTGAAAACGAAGCCGTGGCTCAAGGTGCATTCTCCGGCCTTCAGCCGATCCACGTGGTGCAGCTTCATCTCGTCGCACAGCCCGTCGATGATCTCCTCCAGAGGCTCCACCCGTGCTGCCAGGGTCATGTCGCCGGAGACAAAGGCGTCCACAGTCAGCTGCAGGATCTCCTTTACCGCGTCCTCCATCACCGCCAGCTCCCTTGCAGCGTCGCCGGAGAAGGCAATCTCCTTCTCGTGCAGCTCCCGGGCGGCCTCGGCGATGTTCAGCGCGTGGTCGGAGATGCGCTCAAAATCGGAGATGGTATGCAGATACTTGCTCACGTCCTCGCTCTGCTCGGTTGAGATGGACTTCATGGTGATCTTCATCAGGTAGGTGCCCAGCTTGTCCTCATACCGGTCGATGACGGACTCCAGCTCCTCCACCCGGTCAAATCCCTTGTCGGAGTAATCGGTGCGCAATGCAACAGCGTCCAGCAGGTTCTCTCTGGCCCGCTGGGCCATGGAGTTGGTCACCAGGCGGCTCTGCTCCACGGCCAGAGCCGGGTGCTGCAGAAAGCGCTCCTCCAGCCGGTCCATGTCCTGCTCGTCGGCACTGTCGGAGCCTTTGTCCGGCACGGTCAGGCACACCATTTTTTCCATGGGCCGGATCAGGGGAGCCAGGACTACGACGGTGGCCAGGCGGAACAGTGTGTTCATCAGCGCAATGGTTACAGCGGTCATGGTGGTGTCCAGGAAGGAGAAGCGGAACACGGCGTTGGCCCCGTAGAACACGGCGCCCCAGATGATGACGCCCAGCACGTCGATCAGCAGGTAGGCGAAGGCGGTGCGCTTGCCCGCCGTACTGGCGCCCAGGGCGCTGAGCAGAACGGGTACGGCGGCGCCGATGGCGATACCCATGACGATGGGAAGGGCAATTTCAAAGGTGATGGCGCCGGTGGCTGCCAAGGCCTGCAGAATACCGACGGCGGCGGATGCGCTCTGCAATACGCTGGTGATCAGTATGCCCACCAAGATGCCCAGCAGGGGGTTGGAGAAGGCGGTGAGCAGCTGGATAAATGAGGGACTCTCTTTCAGAGGCGCAACGGCGGAGCTCATGGCGCTCATGCCGAACATCAGCACGGCGAAGCCCAGCAGGATGTCTCCCAGATGCCGCACAGAGCGGTTCTTGCTTATCATCCGCATGGCAATGCCTACCACGGCGATCACGCCTGTCAGCGTGGAGGTTGACAGCAGATCCGCCCAGCCTGACCCACCGCCCAGACTGCTCAAGGCTACGATCCAGCCGGTGATGCTGGTACCCAGAATGGCGCCCATGATGATGCCGATGGCCTGTCGCACTTTCATCATGCCGGAGTTGACAAAGCCCACCACCATCACCGACGTGGCAGAGGAGGACTGGATCACGGCGGTGACGCCGGTGCCCAGAAGGATGCCCTTCAGGGGTGTGCTGCTCAGACGGTACAGGATCAGCTCCAGTTTGCTGCCGGCTACCCGCTTCAGGTTCTCTCCCATATAGGCCATGCCGAACAGGAACAGGGCCACGCCGCCCAGCAGGGCAATATAATCGCTGACGGACACGGTGCACTCCCTCCCATATTACATCTTTTTATATCTTTATTATACCAATTTCATCGGGATCTGTCGATGTTTAATTTGTGAGTTTTTATCGGTAATGTCACAGAAGTTCTCCGCTGTTATACGGAAAAATTGGCAATGACGCAGATTTGTGCCGCCGCCGTCATCTTTCTATTGCGAATCCGCCCACCGGAAGGTATAATAAAACATTATTGATGTTCCCAAAATGGCGGAGGACGGTATGCGCAAGTATCTCATCGTTTTTCTTGTTTCCATGGTTCCGCTGATCGAGCTGCGCGGCGCCATTCCCTACGGGGTGATGTACGGCCTGCCCCTGTGGCAGACCTTTCTCATTGCCATCATCGGCAATATGCTGCCCGTCCCCATCATCTATCTATTTGCGCGAAAAGTGCTGGAATGGGGCGCGGATAAGCCGGTCATCGGCGGCATCTTCAACTTTTTTCTGGAAAAAGGCAGACGCGCCGGCGAGAAGCTCCAGGCCAAAAGCGGGCGGGGACTGTTCCTTGCGCTGCTGCTGTTCGTGGGCATTCCGATCCCCGGCACCGGCGCATGGACCGGCACGCTGGCGGCCAGCATTCTGGACATGGGGCTGAAGAAGAGCGCCCTGGCCTGTATGGGCGGGGTACTGCTGGCCGGCGTCATCATGGGCGTCCTCAGCCTGCTGGGGGTGACTGCCTTCGGCGTCATCGGCTGAATCACTCCAAAAAAAGACACGGATCCATCGGATCCGTGTCTTTTTTGCTTTTTTAGTCAAAACGTTCTGTTTTATGTTTTGTCTTCCACCGGCGCCTCGTATTCGGCGTCCTTGCCCTGATAGATGTTCTGCATCTCCCGGTCGATCTCAAAAATGGCGTCGGAGCACAGCTTCAGCCGGGCGGTGTCGTTGTCGTCAAAGGCCCGGTCGGACTTGTAGCGCAGCTCGTGCTCCAGGCTGGCCCACATATCCATGGCGATGGTGCGCAGCTGGATCTCCACCGGCAGGTGCAGCGTCCCCTCGGAGATGACAATGGGAACGTCGATGATGAGGTGGAGGCTGCGGTAGCCGGACTCCTTGGGCTGGGCGATGTAGTCCACCTCCCGGATCACCTGGAAGGACTCGGTGCGGGTCAGCAGACTGCGCAGGTAGTATATGTCGTCCAAATAGTTGCAGATGACGCGGATCCCGGCCACGTCGTTGATGTGGGCATAGATGTTGTCAATGGTCACGTCATACCCGTTTCGCTTGAGCTTGTCAATGATACTGTCCAGCGTTTTGATGCGGTACTCAATGTGGTGGATGGGGGAGTGGTCGTACAGGCTGGCGAACTCTTCGTCCAGGATCTCCATCTGGGTCACAGCCACCTTCAGCGCGCTGCGGTACAGATGGTTCACCCGCACCATGCCCTGAGCCAGCTCCGCCTGCTCCGGCGTGGCATTTTCGGGGATGGGAATTTCCCGCAGCCGGATGGTGCCGGTCTTTTCGATCATCATGAGACATTACCTGCCTTGCCATTGTTTTTTCTGAGTTCTGGCTTGCGCTATGCTTATCATAGCACACTGGAAGGTCGGAAATATGAACAAGCGGAAAACTTTAAGGATCTTCTGCCACCATTATAATATGCCGTGCCGCGGAAAGCAAGAGGGGGGAACTATCCAATGGTATATCCGCCGTTCAGCAGCAGGTAGAGCTGGGGAAACAGGCGCATCAGGTTCCACAATCCCACGCCGCGCGCGCCGGCCTCTGCCGCCAGGTCCAGCTTGGCCCGGGCGCTGCGGGCGTCCTCAAACCACACCTCGTGGTCCACGCCGTCTGCCCGGTAGCGGAACCAGGGCGCCTGGGCCGATTCATCGTATTGGATCTCGACGCCGTAACGCCGGGCAAGGGCGAGAGCCATCTGGGGGGAGAGGGAGACGGCTTGGGTCACGCCCTGGACGAAGGGGAGCGGCCAGTCGTAGCCATAGGTGGGCACGCCCAGGAACAGCTTCTCCGCCGGAATCACCGACAGGGCGTAGGACAGCACCTGACGCACCTGGGGCAGAGGAGCCACCGCCATGGGCGGACCATAGGTGTAGCCCCACTCGTAGGTCATCAGCAGCACGTAGTCCGCCGCCGCGCCCAGGGCGGGATAATCGTGGCCCTCGTATAAAAGCCCCGGCTGATCACCACGCTGCTTGGGGGCCACCGCCACCGTTACCGGCCATCCGTAGGGCGAAAGACGGGCGCGCAGGGCGGCGATAAAGGCGGCATAGGGCTGGGACAGGGCGCCGGGGAGGTACTCAAAGTCCACGTCCAGCCCCCGGTACCCCTTGGCCAGCATGGTGCTCTCTACGGCCTGGATCAGCATGGCCTGCCCCTCCGGATCTGTCAGCAGCTGCTGGGCCAGTGAACTGCTGAAATTTCCCGCCTCCGTGAGAGTGGACAGGTGCATCCAGGGGGTGACGCCGTAGCGCCGGGCCGCCGCCAGGAGCATCTCGTCTCCCAGGGGCACCAGTCCGCCGGAGGGGGTGATGCCGTAGGTAAAGGGGGTCAGACTGGTCAGATAGGGGAGCTGCTGGGACAGCACCGCCTGGGAAATAAAGGGATAGGCGTAACCGTTCACCGCCAGCGTCCCCCGGCTCTCATCCGGCAGGGAGATCACCAGTTCCTCTCCTGCGGAGAGGCTGGACAGGCCCAGAAGAAAGTAGTTGTTGCGCAGCAGCGTCTGCATGGTGACGCCGTACCGGCGTGCGATGGAGAACAGGGAGTCCCCCGGCAGGACCGTGTGAATTTGGGTAGGAAAGAGTACCACCAGCGCCTGCCCCACCGCCAGTTCGCCGGAGGGCGGCAGCTGGTTTTGCCGGGCCAGGAGCCGGGGAGAAACCCCATAAAGCCGGGCAATGGAGGACACCGTCTCCCCGGGGGATACCACATGGATCGTCATAGTCAACACCTCAAAAAAAGCATATGCCGCCCCGGAGCACAGCAGAACGGGGGACAGCCTGCCGCGCATAGGATGAGGCAGCGAAGGGAGGCGGCGCAATGGAGGAATATACGGTGGCGTTGGCGGGGAATCCCAACGTGGGGAAATCCACCCTGTTCAATCGCCTGACGGGACTGCGCCAGCACACCGGCAACTGGCCCGGCAAAACGGTGGAGCTGGCCCGGGGTACGTATCGGGGAGAGGGCTTTCGGCTGCAGCTGGTGGACCTGCCGGGTACATATTCCCTGCAGGCGGATTCGCCGGAGGAACAGGTGGCCGGGGACTATATCGCCGGAGGCGGGGCCGACGTGACGCTGGTGGTGGCGGACGCCACCAGCCTGCGCCGGGGATTGTGCCTGGCGGTACAGGTGCGGCAGATGACACAGCGGATGGTTCTGTGTGTCAACCTGATCGATGAGGCCCGGAAGCGGAAGATCCGTGTGGACTTGAAAAAACTGAGCCTGGCGCTGGATGCCCCGGTGGTGGCTGCCGCAGCCCGCAGCGGGGAGGGAATGGCAGAGCTGTGCCGCACACTGCGGGATACGGCAAAAGCGCCCCCTCGCCGGGACAGCTGGCACGTGTCCTACGGGGAGGGGGTGGAGCAGGCTGTGGCTGCACTGGCGCCGCTTTCCCGCTGGGATGCCCTGCGAAAGCTGGCGGAGGGGGGCGATATCGCTCTGCGGGACCGGATCATCGCCGCCCAGATGGAGCGCTCGGAGGCCATTGCCGACGCCTGCGTCCGGCGGGAGGATGAGCGGTCTGACCGAAGAGATCGGCGGCTGGATCGGCTGCTGACCTCCCGCAAAACGGGGATCCCCGCCATGCTTTTGCTGTTGGCGGGCGTGTTTTATCTCACCATCTGGGGGGCGAACGTCCCCTCGGAGCTGCTGAGCAGATGGCTGATGAGTTTGCAGGAGCCGCTGCGGCAGCTGCTGCGCGGCACGCCATGGTGGGTCCAGGGCGCGCTGGTAGACGGGATGTACCGCACGGTGGCATGGGTGGTGTCGGTGATGCTGCCCCCCATGGCCATCTTCTTTCCCCTCTTCACGCTTCTGGAGGACGCCGGCTTTTTGCCCCGGGTGGCCTTCAATCTGGACCGCTTTTTCCGCAGCGCAGGAGCCCACGGGCGCCAAAGCCTCACCATGTGCATGGGCTTTGGCTGCAACGCCTGCGGGGTCACCGGCTGCCGTATCATCGACAGTCCCCGGGAGCGTCTGGTGGCCATGCTGACCAACAGCTTTGTGCCCTGTAACGGGCGGTTTCCCACGCTGATCGCCCTCATCACCCTGTTTTTTGCGGGAGGAGGCGGCGGTTGGACGAGAGCCCTGACCGCCACTGCCGTGTTCCTGCTGACGATCCTCTTTTCCGTGGCCATGACGTGGCTGTCCTCCCGGCTATTGTCCGCTACGGTACTGCGGGGGGAAGCCTCCTCCTTTTCCCTGGAGCTGCCGCCCTATCGCATGCCGCGGCTGGGCCAGGTGCTGGTGCGCTCGGTGCTGGACCGGACGCTGTTCGTGCTGGGGCGGGCGGTGACGGTGGCGGCACCGGCCGGCCTGTTGATCTGGGCGCTGGCCAACGTCCGTACGGGAGAGAACACGCTGCTGGGCGTACTGAGCGGCGCGTTCGATCCGCTGGGACGTCTGATGGGCCTGGACGGCATGATCCTGCTGGCATTTCTGCTGGGTTTTCCCGCCAACGAGATCGTTTTGCCCGTTCTGCTGATGGGCTATCTCCAAACCGGCAGCCTCACCCAGTATGAGGGCCTTGCCCAGCTGCGGGGGATCCTCACCGATCACGGCTGGACGGCGCTGACAGCTCTTTGCGCCATGCTGGTATGTCTTCTGCACTTTCCCTGTGGAACCACCTGCCTCACCCTCCGGCGGGAGAGCGGCAGCTGGAAATGGACGGCGGTGGGCATGATACTGCCCACGGTCATGGGGATCGTGCTCTGCATACTGATCCATGCAGCGGCTCAGCTGCTGGGTGCATAGAAATTGCGGTGGGATCTCGATCCCACCGCAAACATCTTTATGGGGCCAATCAGTCGTGACGGTTTTCGCCGTCCAGCAGATAGCCGTCCGTATCGTGGACACGGCCGTTTGCCAGCATCTCCTCATACCGGGTCCGGTCACCGGTCAGCGCATCGCCGGCATTCCGGATGGCGTCGCCGGCGTCGTCCATGGCGTCGTCGATGCCATCGCCGATATTGCCCATCAATCCGCCGTTGCCATTTCGGGTGGTACCCCGGTCGGAGCCGCCGTTATAGGAACCGTTGCCGTTGGAACCGCCGCCGATGGAACCATTGCCGTTGTTGCCATTGCTGTAGGAGCCGTTGTTGCCCATTGCACCATTGTTGCCGTTGGTTCCGTTGTTGTAGGAATTGCCGTTGTCATAGGTGCCACGGGAACCGTAGGATCTGTCGGTGGTGACGTTGTTGCCGCTGCCGCAGCCGCTCAGCCCCAGCACCAACAGCGCCGCCAGTGCAAATGCGGTCATTTTCTTGCCCATTGCTGTTTCCCTCCTGTATCAGTATTTGAAAAAACGGATGGCGCGGTCCATACCGCACCATCCATAGCATTGTCTTGTCAGGCCCGATTTAACCTCTGTAAGATTTGGACAAGCGGGAAAAGTCCGCCAGTTTCGCTTTCAGTTGCATTTTCAGGCAGATGCCGATATAATAAGGGTAACAAGGCAAACAGCTTTTATGACAGGGAATACTTTCTGCCGGAAAAAAGGGGGAGCAGTTATGCAAAAACTGGAAAAACAGTTCCACATCCACTGCGTCAGGGGCGACGTGGGACGCTACTGCATCATGCCGGGCGATCCGGGGCGCTGCGAGGCCATCGCCGCCTATTTTGACGATCCGGTTTTTGTGGGCCAGAACAGAGAGTTCCGCATCTATACCGGCACGCTGCTGGGAGAGAAGGTCACCGTCTGCTCCTCCGGTATCGGCGGGCCCTCCGCAGCCATCGCCATGGAGGAGCTCCACGCCATCGGCGCCGACACCTTCATCCGGGTGGGCACATGCGGCGGCATCGACCTGGACGTGCACAGCGGCGATATCGTCATCGCCACCGGCGCCGTCCGCTATGAGCACACCAGCCGGGAGTACGCCCCCATCGAGTACCCGGCCGTGCCGGACTTTGAGGTGACCACCGCGCTGGTCCAGGCTGCCAAAAATCTGGACATGCGCTACAAGGTGGGCGTGGTCCAGTGCAAGGACTCCTTCTACGGCCAGCACAACCCCACCCGCATGCCCGTCAGCCGGGAGCTGCTGGACAAGTGGGAGGCGTGGAAGCGGCTGGGCGTCAAGGCCAGCGAGATGGAGAGCGCCGCCATGTTCGTGGTGGCCAACGCATTGAGATGCCGCTGCGGCTCCTGCTTCCACGTGATCTGGAACCAGGAGCGGGAGGCAGCCGGACTGGACCAGGGCATGACCGAGAATACCGCCTCCGCCGTCCGCACCGCTGTAGAGGCGCTGAAGCTGCTGATCCAGGCGGATCGGGCCAAATAAATGCTCGGTTTTCCCAAAACATCGACATCGAATCAGGAGGTGTATCTATGACGGACCGGAAGAAACGCCGCGCGGCATTTCTCATCGTTCTTCTGCTTATTCTGACCATACCGGTTAGCGCGGAGGCGGCCAGCCGCGGCGTATACTATCGCCCCGCCCTCACCTTTGTTGCCCGGAACGCGCCGTCTGACATGATACTGCGCATGGATTTCCAGCGCAACGGGGAAGCGATCCCGGTTTATCTGCATCGGGAGGACCGCCTTTGGGAGAGCTATTTCCGATTCTATCGCCAGACAGCACAGGACGTCCGCCCCCTGTATGGAAACAGAGCCGACTTCAGGGACGTGACGCTCTATGTGATCACCGGCGGCCAACGGATACAGGTCCCGCTGCCGGAGGACTCGCTGGAAAAAATGACGATGGACGATTTCTTCATGCTGGACACGTCGGACTACTCCCTGCGCTTTGGCCTCCCGCTGGGGCGTGCGGTGCTGCTGTTTTTCCTGCGCCTTGCGATCACGCTCTCTGCCGCGCTGCTGGTGCTGTATCTCTTCCAATATCGCTGGCGGAAGAGCTGGCTGGTGGTCCTTATCACCAATCTGGTCTGTCAGGGCGGATTGAGCCTCTTCGTGTCAAACTGGATCAACTTCAATCCGAAACTGATCGCGGTTCATATTATGGTGATGCTGGCCGTCCTCATCATCCAGATCCCCCTGTTCTGGTGGCTCCTGGATGAGAACGGGAGCTATGAGAGCGTCAGCTATGCCGTCTGGTCCAACGTGGCCACAGGCATACTCAACTCCATCATCCTGATCAATTTCCCGCTGTAGCACAGCGGCGAGGGATGCAAACAGCAACCCCGGGGCACCCTCCTTTCGGAGAGTGCCCCGGGGGTTCTTAATTCTTCTTACAGACCCAATTCCGCTTTATATTCCCGGCCCTCCTCCACGTAAAAGGCGGCGGCGCGCCGGTTGGCGGCGATGTCCGCCTCTGTCACGGGGCGGCGGATTTTGGCGGGGCAGCCCATCACCAGCGACCCATCGGGGATCACGGCGTTCTGGGGCACCAGAGCGCCTGCGCCCACGATGCAGTTCCGGCCGATCACCGCCCCGTTGAGGACGATGGCCCCCATGCCGACGAGGGAGTTCTCTCCCACGGTGCAGCCGTGGAGAATGGCGCCGTGGCCCACGGTGCAGCGGGTGGCGATGGACAGGGGAAAGCCCTCATCCACGTGGAGAACGCAGTTGTCCTGAATATTGGTGAGCGGACCTACCGTGATGGGGGCGTTTTCCGCCCGGAGAACAGCTCCAAAGAATACGCTGCAGTCAGCGCCGATGGTCACGTCACCCAGAACGGTGGCATTGGGGGCGATGAAAGCGGAGGGATCGATCAAGGGCTTTTTCAGCATAGTGCCCTCACTTTCCGAAGAGCCAGCGCCCCAGCAGAATCAGCAGGCAGGCCCCGCCCACGCCGATGAGAATGGAACCCAGGGAATTGGTGGCGCCCACCCCCAGAGAGCTGGCCACATAGTTTCCCACAGCGGAGCCGGCCAGACCCAGCAGGATATTGCGGATAAAGCCGCCCTCGGAACCCATGAGCTTCCCGGCGATCCAGCCCATGAGAGCGCCCAGCAGCACAGAGATGATCATATCGTTTCCTCCTTGTCCGAATTCCGGAGTTCTTGCGGCAGGTGCGCCGCGGGATGATTATAGCCCATTCAAAGCCGTTTGGCAAGCGCGTGAAGGGTGCTGCGAATTCTCCCGGAAAGGCGATTTTTACTCTTTCAAACGGGAGAGGGATATGGTATAATACCATTCGACAGGTCAGCGGGACGGCTCGTCCCGCGATACTATGATTGAAAAATGGGAGGAAAGTATCATGAAGAAATGGGTCTGTTCCGTCTGCGGTTACGTCCACGAGGGTGACACGCCCCCCGAGCGCTGCCCCATCTGCAAGGTCCCCGCTGAGAAGTTCGTGCTGCAGGATGAGGGCATGAGCTGGGCCGCCGAGCACGTGCTGGGTGTTGGCAAGAGCTTCGGCGCCGACGTGCCCGCCGAGGTGCAGCAGGAGATCATCGAGGGCCTGCGCTCCAACTTCAACGCCGAGTGCTCCGAAGTTGGCATGTATCTGGCCATGGGCCGCGTGGCTGCCCGCGAGGGGTACCCCGAGATCGCCCTGTACTGGGAGAAGGCCGCCTTTGAGGAGGCCGAGCATGCCGCCAAGTTTGCCGAGCTCCTGGGCGAGGTGCTGACCGACTCCACCAAGAAGAACCTGCAGATGCGCGTGGACGCCGAGAACGGCGCCACCATGGGCAAGACCGATCTTGCCAAGCTGTGCAAGAAGTACAACCTGGACGCCCTCCACGACACCATCCATGAGATGGCCCGTGACGAGGCACGCCACGGCAAGGCCTTCAAGGGCCTGCTGGAGAGATACTTCAAGTAAGCGATGGCAAAAAAGCGCCGGAATCGCAGCAGACCGCCGAAAGGAGCCGTCGTTCTCTACAAGGAATCTCCCAAGAGCAGATGGGTCAATCAATGGATACCACCGAAGAACTCCGCTGCTTACTTCAGCATGGATTCTGATGCTGATTTCAAAAGGAGACATCCAATCGGATACGGCTTTCTTGTGACACTGGGCATACTTGCTTTGTTGTCGCCCGTTGTCATCTACTGCATCTATGCGTTTTCCATTAACCCGGATGGCAATGGCTGGCTGGTTCTCGGCTGGGTCGGCGCGTTTATTGTCGGCATCGGCCTGTTCAATTTTGTTGCCATTATCATCAAGCAGTACTTGGGGCATATGGTCTCCATTTTGTCGTTTCTGATCGGCGGCATTATGGTGGCAATCAGTTTGCATATGCTATGACGAGGCACGCCACGGCAAGGCCTTCAAGGACCTGCTGGAGCGGTATTTCAAGTAAGAGTATTTCCGGTGACCTGCGGCCTGAGAGGAGTGCGGTACTATGAGGAAGATCAGCTGGATCCGGTTGGTGTTCGCACTTGCTGCGGCCGGCGGCATCACGTGCCTATGGTGCTTTCTCCACAAGGAAGACCCGTTCTCCGTGACGCATATTTCGGAAGGACTCTTTGCCGCTGCTGCCATCGAGTTGCTCTACAGCCTGGAATTTATCCACACACTCATGGGGCACAACGCCAGTCTCCGGGGATCCACCCCTGTCAACGCGTACCACAGGGTCCGGTCAAATATGGACGTTTATTCGGAGCCTGACACACCGGTGATCCTTGAGTATCTGATCGTGGCCGTTCTGGCGGGCGCAGCGGGACTTGTGCTGACGTTCCTGTTCTGACGGCGCGGGAAACAAGCGAAGGTGAAGTGACGAGGGATATGATGAAGAAGCTGATCGTTGCACTGCTGCTGGTTCTGTCTTTGGCGATGCTGGCGGGGTGCGGCAAAACGCGGATCGTTCATTGCGACCGCTGCGGCAAGGAAATCACCGTTCCGGAGAATTCCAACGTAACAGAGGAATGGATCCTTTTCTGCGAGGACTGTGAGAAAGAGGTCGGCCCGGTGGTTGATCCGCGTCCGTAACGGACGCCAACGGATCTGCGGGGTGGCCGCGCAGGCGCACATAAGACAAAACCACAAAACCGGCGGGATTTCCCGCCGGTTTTGCTCTGTATTTTGCCACTTGCGCTTCGACGCATTAGCGTGGTATAATACTATTGGTATCATCCGACGGAAAGATGCCGGTAATAAAAGGAGGATTTGCACATGGATATCAAGGCGAAGATCGACGAACTGGTACAGAAGCTCAAGGCGGATGACGGCCTGGCCAAGCGGTTCTTCAAGGATCCCATCAAGACCCTGGAGGATCTGCTGGGCGTGGATCTGCCCGACGAGCAGGTCAAGGCGCTGATCGAAGGCATCAAGGCCAAGCTCAACTCCGAGGAGATGGGCGAAAAGGTCGAGGGCTTCACAGACAAGGTGGAGGGCCTGGCCGATAAGGTGGGCGACAAGCTGGGCGACGTGGCCGACAAACTGGGTCTGGACGATCTGGCAAACAAGGTGGGCGACAAGCTGGGCGACCTGTTCGGCAAAAAGTAAAAATGTCCTTTACACGGACGGTCGATTCGTGTAAAATAACAGACAGAAAACACCCGGCTTTACCGGGAATTTGTGGAAAGAGGTGTACCTCATGGGTAAATTCGTTGTCAAACCTACCAAAACCGGCTTTGTGTTCAATCTGAAGGCCGGCAACGGCGAGGTCATCGCCGTCAGCGAAGTGTACAGCACCGAGAGCTCCTGCATGAACGGCATCGAGAGCGTCCGCAAGAACGCTGTGGAAGCCAAGCTGGAGGATCAGACCGTCGAGGGATTCGAGAAGGTCACCAATCCCAAGTTCGAGGTCTATGTGGACAAGGCCGGCGAGTTCCGCTTCCGCCTGAAGGCCCGCAACGGCGAGATCATCGCTGTGGGCGAGGGTTACAAGGCCAAGGCATCCTGCCTCAACGGCATCGACAGCATCCGCCGCAACGCGCCGGACGCCGAGGTCGTCAAGCTGGAGGCCTGATCTCCGCACATCAAAGGAACTTTTGAAAAACACAGATTTTCCTGTCATTCCGAAGAAAATGCCGCCTTATGGGCGGCATTTTCTGTGGGAATCCGGTCCGCTTGCACGGATAATTCGGATTGCCCCGGCCCCTTCGGGACCTCGCGGTGACAGGGGGTGATTGGCAGCAACCGCAGTTTATGCCCGCTTCAGTGTGGACAACGGGGCGGGGATATGGTATAATTTCCACCAAATATTACGCGGGTCTCCCGCGAAAGGAGAGGTTTCCCATGAATGCTCAACTGCAGAACATCCTGTCCAAGGTGGATCACACCCTGCTGGCCCAGGGAGCCACCTGGGAGCAGATCCGGGCCATCTGCGACGACGGCATCCGCTACGGCTGCGCCAGCGTCTGCATCCCCGCCTCTTACGTGAAAGCGGCTGCCCAGTACGTGGCGGGCAAGATCCCCGTGTGCACGGTGATCGGCTTCCCCAACGGTTACGACACCACCGCCGCCAAGTGTTTCGAGGCGTCCGACGCCGTGGCCAACGGCGCATCTGAGGTGGACATGGTCATCAACGTGGGCTGGGTGAAGGATGGACGCTATGACGACGTGCTCGCGGAGATCAAAGCCGTCAAGGAGGCTTGCCACGGCAAGCTGCTGAAGGTCATCATCGAGACGTGCCTGCTCACCGATGAAGAGAAGATCGAGATGTGCCGCGTGGTGTCCGAGTCCGGCGCCGAGTTCATCAAGACCTCCACCGGCTTTGGGGGCGGCGGCGCCACCCGTGAGGACGTGGCGCTCATGCGCGACCACGTGGCGCCCCATGTGAAGATCAAGGCCTCCGGCGGCATCGCCGATCTGAAGGACGCGGAGGACTTCATCGCCCTGGGCGCCCAGCGC
>CAMVMU010000030.1 GCA_947168655.1 uncultured Oscillospiraceae bacterium | reverse complement strand
TGGTGGAGGGCGGCGACCCGGAGGTGGACGCTGAGATCGCCGACTGGTGCCGCGCCGCCCAGGTGCGCCGGAGATTTCGCGACACGAACCTGGCCCAGATCGGCCGCCCCTATCCCGGCATGATGGACCTCTACATCGACGAGACCAACCTCTATCACCGCATGTGGCTCTACACCAAGCAGTTCGACTGGGAGAAGATGTGGGCCATCGCCGACGACATCACCGACGAGGCTGCCATCCGCGCCAAAGCGCAGGCCATTCTGGACACCTTTGATATCGAGGGCGGCGGCACCGTTGAAACCGTCTGGGAGATGGCGAAATACGTGGTGGCTTTCGAGCAGTGGGTGAAGGATGAGCAGATCGGCTTCATCGCCTCCCACTATGACGGCTTCGCCCAGGGTGTGGCGGGCAAGCTGGATTCCATGCTGATCCCGGCCTTCTCCATGCTCATCAAGCAGGGCACCGCCTGCGCCGTGGAGGGCGACATCAAGGTGGCCATGGCTATGAGCATCCTCAAGACAATCTCCGGCATGGGTCAGCTCAGTGAGATGTATTCCATCGACTTTGACGAGGATATCTGCATCATCGGCCACAGCGGCTCCGGTGACGCGGACATCTCCAAGGCAAAAAAGCCCACCATGAAGATCGTCCCCGTGTTCCACGGCAAGACCGGCGGCGGCTATCTGACGCAGTTCTATCCCGCCGAAGGCCCCGTGACGTATCTGGGCATTACCCAGGACCGGGACGGCCATTTCAAGTTTGTGGTGGCAGAGGGCGTGAATGAGCCCGGTCCCATCTTCACCTTCGGCGACACCAACATGCGCACCCGCTTCACCTGTGGGGCAAGAGAGTTCTGCAACCGCTGGAGCGAGGCAGGGCCCACCCACCACATGGCGGCGGCCAGCGGGCGCCATATCGACACGATCCTGAAGGTCGCCAAGATCTTCAACGTCCCCGTGGACGTCATCACGAGATAAGGGAGGACACGAGCATGAAAGACATTCTGACCGCGCCCTTTATCTTGGAGATGATCCGCACCGCCACCAACATGTACGACCACGGCTGGGACGAGCGCAACGGCGGCAATATCAGCCTGCTGCTGGACGAGGCGGAGGTCAAGGAATACCTGGATACCGACCATGCGATCCGCGCCATCCCCACAGGCTTTTCTGCGCCGGAGCTGGACGGCAAATATTTCCTGGTCACCGGCACGGGCAAGTATTTCAAGAACGTGCAGTACGCCCCGGAGGTCAATCTGGGCCTGGTGCGGCTCGCAGACGGCGGGGAGACGGCCGAGCTATTGTGGGGCTATACCGACGGCGGCAAGTTCACCAGCGAGTTCCCGGCTCACATGATGAGCCATGTGGCCCGCCTCAAGGTCGATCCGAATAATCGTGTCGTTATGCACTGCCACCCGGCCAATCTCCTGGCCATGACCTACGTCCACGACCTGGACGAGCGGGCGTTCACCCGCACCCTGTGGCAGATGTGCACCGAGTGCATCGTGGTGTTCCCGGACGGCGTGAACGTGCTACCCTGGATGCTCTGCGGCACCAACGAGATCGGCGAGGCCACCGCGAAGAAGATGGAAACCGCCCGACTTGTCGTCTGGGCCCAGCACGGCATCTATGGAGCGGGAAAGGACCTGGACGAGACCTTCGGGCTCATCGAAACCGCCGAAAAGGCGGCGGAGATCTACATGAAGATCGCCCATCTGCCATTGAAGCAGACCATCACCGACGAGCAGATGCACCAGCTGGAGGCCCACTTCGGCGTCAAGGCCCGCGAGGGGTATCTTGCGTAAATCGACGGGCCGGTATACAACAGAGCATAAAGACCAAGCTATTTCAAAACAGATTACAACAAACCGCAATTGTGTCTGGACTTCTTGGATTGGTTGTGGTATTGTCCTGTGCTTGAAGAAGGAGGCGATACCTATGAAGATTCTGGAAGAGCTGTGGTACAGTAATGTGCTGGCAGACGAGCGTGCCGTCGGGCAAGCCAGCAAAGCCCACAAGCTGGGCGGCTATATCCTCCGGCACGAAGAGGATCTCATGCCGCTGCTGTCTGTACAAGCAAAAACGGTATATGAAAAGATTCGGGAGAACCTGCAGGAACTGCACAGCCTCAACGAGTGTGAGGCCTTCTGCCTCGGTTTCCGGCTTGGCGCACGAATCACATATGAAGTAATGGACGGGACATCGGATGTCCCGTCCATTGACGATTAAAGGATACTACTCGGCGTCTTCCGTTTTCCAAAGAGAATCTCAGCCAAATCGGGCTCATGAAAGCGTGTGAGGTCCATCTTGTATCGGCTGATACCATAGCTTTGCTTCTCCCGTTGGATCAGTCCTGCCGGGATCTTGCCCAGATATTTGCGGCTGAAGGCTGTGCCGCCGAAATAGGCATCGAAGTTTGCAACAGGCAGCACCACCCAGTCGGTGTCCTCCGGCTTGTTGGTGATGTAATATGCCACCAGCGTCTCCAGCATCTCCACCGGCATCCCGACAGGTGTGTGCGCAGCAATTTGCGTCCGTTCCTCTGCGGTGAGGATGACCTCCGTCTCCCGCAACGGCCCAAGCTCCAGCGCGTCCGCGATCACGCTGTCAAAGGAGAGCGACCAAGCCTGATCCGTCGTCGGGGAGAAGATCGGCACCTGGTAGTGCAAGACCTTCTTCCGCAGCTTAGCGGTGAAGGACTTCTGCAGGATTTCACAGTCCTTCTTTGCGTAGGCATCCACAAGGTCGGGATGGCTTTTCGCAAATCTGCAAAGTGCCTTCACGTGCCGGGATAGCCAGCCCTTTCCCGCGTCATCCACCAGCTCCGGGAACTCTGCATGCAACTCTGGAAAACTGTACTGATCCTGCCAGCTCTTTTTGAGAGAGCTGGCATTTTTACTTTCCGGGGTACTGCACCAGGCGCAGAGCGCTCGGCGGGCGCGGTCGCAGTCCGGCTCGTCGCCCTCCCACATATACCCGCGAGCGAGGATGGTCAGTACCCGTGCCATGCCTTCGAATTCCTTGAGCATGTCGAAGGTGAAGCGCCCCAGCCAGGTGCGGTCGTTCTTGTTCACCGCCGTATAGAAGACCGTCCCTATATAAGCGGCAAATTCTTCTCTCTCGTTAATCATGCTTTTCTCTCCAGGGTCACAGCCTCGATTCTGTCTTCCAGAAGGTCAAACAAGTGCCTGCGGTATCCGGCCGCCACCACGTACTTCACAGCCTCGTCCGCTTCGACCAGCTCGTTCAGCAGCGTGCGGCAGGCGTCCGCCACCGCCTTCTGGTAGGTCGTGGCAAAGGGTTTCTCCTCGTAGGCGTTCATCATGTAGGTAAAGGAGATGGAATCTGAGTCCCGATGGAACTGCTTCCGCTCCTCGGCATGGTTGGCGTCGTCAATGTCGCAGATCAGGTCTCCCAGCACCCGGTAGCCGCCGAAGCGGAAGTCCGCGAGCAGATCATGCCACTCCTTGTAATCCGGAAGCTGCTCGTCCAGAAACATCATCCGCTCCTGCCAGCGCATCAGATGCCACTCCTGTTCCTGGATCGCCCGGCGCAGCTCTTCCATGCGCACGGGGTCCAGACCGGAGAGGGTGGCGTACAGGGTTTCCACATCGTATTTATCCTCCTGTCCGCGGGAGAACAGAATGCGGTGGATATCGCCCTCCCGCTTGCGCTCGGCAATGGGGAGTCTGCATCGGTAGATGCGCTTGAGGCAGACCTCATAGTCCCGCAGAAGAGAAGCGACAGAAGAAACACGCTCTTGATCCAGCGCGTCCTTCCAGCCAGGAACAGCAAAGCTGAACAGCTCCTCGTCCTTCGCAGGCGCGTGCTTTAGCTTCGGCGTGTTCTCCAGCAGCTCCATGGCATACAAGGGCAGCCGCTCCACGTTGGAGGTCACCTTGCTCCAGTCTGTCTTCCGAAGAAGCTCCTTCCGCTTTTTTACGCTATGGGGATTGTCCTCCAACAGATTCTTATAGGTAATGAATGGGCTGCGTGTCACGCGCCGCTGCTTCAGATATTCGTCCAGATCGGGCTTGACGCCGCTCTTGGCCGAATCGATCTCCAAACCGGTCAGAATGGTCAGCGTCTCCACATCATGCCGGCAGCGTTCGCGTTCGTCGGGATCAGTCTTCTCGCTGTAGGCAATGACGCTGCGGTCAAAGGCGGCGTTGGAGATCTGTCCCACGCGGGAGGAGAAGGTGTCCCGCACCGTCAGATACTGGTCGGTCCATTGCTGGGCGTTGCGGATCACCGGCTCCTCCGCCGGGATATACAGCAGCGGGAGGTTGGCGCTGTTCTCGATTCCGCCGTCATAGTTTCTTTGCACGCAGCGGTTCACCAGCGGATCGGCAATGGTCTTGACCTCGTCCCCGTCGAAGTCCGCGCCGCCCAGGCGCTCCGCTGCCAGCATGCGGGAGTCCACCATCACCACGCTGGTGAGGCGGTGCAGATACCAGTCCCACATACGATCCTTTTCCTTCTTCGCGTCATAGGCCTGAAGCCGGATCTCCTCGTTGCGGGAGATATGGGGGTTGCGGAGGATCGTGCAGACACCCTCGCTCTCGTAGGCCGCGCCGGGGGCATAGAATAGCGTGGTGCCGAAGTGCTCTCCCTTCAGAACAGAATAGTAGCCCTTCGTTCGCCGCTTCTTTACAACGGGATCTTGCAGCAGCATCTCCACAAACTGCAGCAGATCGCCGGAGAGAAAGCGCACGTCGCCCGCCACCAACAGCCTTCCGACTGCGTAGTTCTTCAAAGTCTTCTCTGCCATGTCGTTGAGCTGCTTGGTGAAGGCGGGCTCATGGAGAAACAGCGGATTCTTTTTCAGAATCCGCGCCCGTCTGCTTTTCTCTTTCGTAAATACCGACAGACGGTATTCCTCGTTGCAACAGAGGTCAAAATATTGCTGCTCCGTCGCCTTGGTGATCCAGTGCCGGGCATCCTCCGCCGGGCTGTGATCCCAGCCCTTGGGGAGATCCGCCGGGCGAAACTCCTCCGCCGTCATTGACAGCGTGGTCAGGAACTGATAGTTCAGCTCCGTGAGCTGCTCCGGCTCCGCCCAGCCGACGTTGGAGATGTACAAGGTGTGGTCGTATTTCTTGAACTTTGTCCAGTAGTCGCGCCAGGTCATTTTGTTCTCGGTGAGCCAGCCATAGCCTTTGAACATGCTCTTGGTCAGAATGATATCCACATCCTTGATGGGATGCTTCTCACCCCAGATATCCGTTATATATTCGCCGCCTGCGTTGGAGAGCAGGTCCTTGAAATCCACCTCATGGATCATGCCCTTGATGAAGGGCATGCGGATTTGGAAGGAATGATGCTCCACACCATCTGCATACTTCTCGTTCAGCTTCTTCGCGTACTGTGCGGACACCAGCCCCTCACCGTCAAACTCCGTGACGGTGAGGGGCATTTTCTTTTCCGCTCGCCGATATCTCTTCACGCCCTCGCGCTCTTCGTCCGGCTCCACGGTGATTATGTCCACTGGCTCCGTCTGAAGCTTGGGATTGTCCACCACGATCACGCGGTGCGGCTTTTCAATGTCGATCCCGTGGATGCGGGTGCCGCTGGAGAGCATGAGTCCGTTGTAGGCGTAGAGCTTGCTGAGTTGGCAGTTGCTTACCTCCATGTCCAGCATGATCCGCTCCCTCACGCGGCTATAGAGATAGAAGTCTATGAAGGTCAGTCGCGCATGGCGGCTCATGCTGCTAGAGCGCTCGAAAGCCACATACTGCTTTGGCCCGGTGCCGAAATCCAGTTCCACACCTGCGGAGCGGAACATATCCCGTGCCTTCTCCTGTCGCTCCAGCGCTTTGACGCTGCTGCCCCGGTCAAAGATGCCGGAGAAATCCATAAAGAAGATCACGTCGGAAAGCTCCTTGCAGACGGAGCCGTCCTCCAGTGCTGGAAACTTCCCATCGTGCAGGACGCACATGATCTGATAGAACAGGGCGTTATCCTCCTGCTCGTCGTCCGCCCTTATGATGCAGCGTTTCGTTTCACTTTCGTTCAGCCGGAAACGGTAACGGTCGATCTGATGCTCTCCGTAACCGAGGAGCGCCATGGCGGAGACGCTGTGGATCTGGTATCTCAATTTCATTTTCTCCTCACCTGCCGGGGACATTGTATCACGGCAAGACCGCTAAAACAATTAGAAAGATAAAAAGAATACTGCTCCCACCCTTTGAGAGCAAATCTAATTTGAGGAGGAAACACGAATGAAAAAAATCGAAACAATCACCGCGAAGGACCTCTACAACATGAGGCTTCCCCCCACACGATTTGTGGTGGACGGACTTCTGCCGAGAGGGCTGCACGTCTTCGCGGGAGCGCCGAAGGTGGGCAAGAGCTGGCTGCTGCTGCAGCTGGCGCTGGCCGTCGCCTCCGGCACACCGCTCTGGGGATTGAACACGGAGCAGGGCACGGTCCTCTCCCTCTGTCTGGAGGACAACTATGCCCGGCTGCAGCAGCGGATCTCCGAGCTGACGGACGAACCGCCGGAGGAGCTGCACCTGGCCACCTTCTCCCAGTCTCTCTCAGACGGCCTGTGCGATCAGCTGGAGGATTTTCTCGCCCAGCACGGTGACACGAACCTAATCATCATCGACACGCTGCAGAAGGTGCGCGGCGGAACAGGAGACGGAAATCTATACGCCAGCGACTATCAGGATATCGGTCTGCTCAAGCGCGTTGCGGACGAGCATCAGATCGCGCTGATCCTCGTCCACCATCTCCGCAAGCGTGAGGCCGGCGATCCCCACATGATGATCTCCGGCACCACGGGTTTGGTTGGTGCGGCGGACAGCAGCTACGTCCTCTGCAAGGAGCATCCCAATGACGTGGACGTGCAGCTCCACGTCCGCGGCAGGGACATGGAAGAGAAGACGTTTACGCTGGAGCGGGATGAGGAGTTGGGAGAGTGGACGCTGATGAAATGCGACACGCCGCTGACAAATTCGCTGGAGAGTGAGACGGCCCTGTGTGAAGTGGCGGCGTACGTGCGGGAGCATCGGAGCTTTGAGGGGACGGCCTCTGAGTTGGTTCAGCTGCTGGATCTGGATATGCAGCCCAACATTCTCACCCGGAAAATCGGACGCTACCGGCAGGAGCTGCAGCGGATGGGCGTGTCCTTCACACCGTCCCGTACCGGGAAGCAGCGGACTATCCTTCTGCGGTATCACAGCTACTATGACGATATGACGGTTTCACGGTGCGGGGAGCGCGAACCGTCACAGAACGCAGAAACCGCTGCAAACACTGGTGTTGCGGTATGACGGTTCGAAATCGGGACGGTTTTAACCGTTACCGAAGGGAACGATGACCGCCCGTGTTTGGCCACGCTGCGGCCCGTGTGGGCTTTTCCTGGCGAGGGGCGGGAACATGCCCCCGGAGAGGAAAAGGTGCGAGCGTGGGCGCGGAAAACGCGGTCCTGCGGAACAGGTTCTTCTCTCTGCGGTGTTGCCTCGCACGGAAAAACTATTTGTGCCCGGCGCGGAAGCGAATGATACGAAGTCGCTTCCGACGACGGGGCAAGCAGAGCGTCCGGCTGTCCGCCGGTCGCTTATGCCGCCGGTTTCGGCGGCAACCGGGCGGAAGCCCGGGCCCACTTTTCATACGAACAGGAGGAGAGAAAATGAGTGAAAACAGAAAACGAAACGAGACGCTGACCGTCCGGCTCACCAAAACGGAACGGGATCGGATCGCAGAAAAAGCAGCCCGCGCCGGGCTGAGCCTCACGGAATATATCCTGGCGCTGTCACGGGATACGCTCATCCTCGTGCCGCCAGACCTGACGCCTGTGCTCCGGGAGCTGAAGCGCATCGGCAACAACCTGAATCAGATCGCGGCCAAAGTCAACTCCGGCGTCGCCTACGTGCCGGATCTAAAAGAAGTGTTGGCCGGTCAGCGGCAGATCTGTCAGATGCTGAAGGAGATGACGGAGGAAGCTTCATGGCAACGGTAACGTATATCCGTGAGACAAAGCAAAGCCCCAGCGCCATGAAAGGTCTCATGGATTACTGCTGTCGGGAGGACAAGGTCACCGACACCGACGGAAGAAATTATTGCTCCGGCGTCAACTGCAGCGGTGAAAATGCCTTTGCGGAATTCATGCTGACCAAGAAGGCGTATCACAAAACTGGCGGCATGAACTTCTATCAGTACGTCCAGTCCTTCTCGCCGGAGGAAAACATTTCGTATGAAGAAGCCTATGCCATCGCGCTGGAGTTTGCCGTTCGCGCCTGGCCGAGACACGAGGTGCTGGTCACTACCCACTGCGACGCGCCCCATGTCCATTCCCATTTCGTCATCAACAGCGTCAGCTTCGAGACGGGGTACAAGTTGCGCCAGCATCCCGGTACGCTGAAGGAGCTGCGCCAGCTCAGCGATGAGATCTGCGCCGCACACGGCCTCTCTGTGCTGGAGCCGTATGAAAAAGACGGTGCGAAGCTGTCCGCACGAGAGTACCGTGCGGCAAGCAAGGGCGAGAGCTGGAAGTTTCAGCTGATGGCGGTGATCGAGGACGCCATGCGGAAGACGGGAAGCAAGAAAGATTTTATCTCCGAAATGCACCGACACGGTTACAAGGTGATCTGGACGCCGGAGAGAAAATATATCACCTACTGCTGTCCCAACGGGATGCGGTGCAGAGACAGGCGTCTGCACGACAAGAAATTTGAAAAGGAGAACATGGAAGATGAATTCCACATCAGAAAACAAATTGCAGAAGAATTCGGCGGTGGCGGCGCTGACACAGAGAAACGCCGCCGCGATCCGGGAGATCCAGCTGACAGAGTATCAGCCCATCGTGTACGCCATTCCCAAGGAGCAGCGGGAGATGGAGCAGCAACTGCTGGAGGACGCGGCAGCGTTCCAGCCGACGTTGTACAAGCAGATCGATACGCTGGCGACGCGGGACGAGCTGACGCAGTTCGGGAACCGGCAGAACCGATACCTGACGCTCGCGGTGGAGAGGATGCAGGAGGCCAACGAGAAGCTGTTGGAAACGGTTTGTCAGACCGTCTCACAGGATGGGAAAGCGAGAGAGGCGTTTATCTCCAGCTGCACCTCGGTGCTGGAGCAGGCCAGACAGCGGATCGAGGATACCATCGCCGGTATGCGGCGGAAGATCTTGTGGCTGATGGTCGGCACCTCGCTGGGAGCGGTGGCCTTGTCGGTCTTGGCCTGCGCGGTCTTCTGGAAACTGGCAGCATAATCGAGGACGACGAAGACCCGGAGGAGCACAGGAAACGCATCGAGGCGCAGCAAAACGGCGCGGATCTCGGCGCGGTTATCGGCCTCGCCGCCGGACTGGTGATTGGTGTGGCGGAACGCCGCTCTGCCGACGAGACGTCGACAGAGGAAGAACAAAGTGGCCCCACCATGGGTGGGATATAAGCGGGTGTGGGAAATCTGTTTATCCCACGCCCATGTTTTATGCCCGGCAGGTCTGCCGGGGAAAGGAGTGAGCATATGCGAACGAATCCCATAGGGGAGAGGACACAGAATGAGGAGGTGCGGAGATGAAGCAATCGGAGATCCAGGAGCTCTATAAGGTCATGTTCACGGATTACCCGGACGTGGTCAACGTGGAGCAGCTCAGCCAGATGCTGGGCGGTATCAGTGTCAAAACGGCTTACCGCCTGCTGAAAAGCGGCGCAATCAAGAGTCTGTACGTTGGCAAGCGATACAAGATTCCTAAGCTCTATGTGCTGGAATATCTGACGAATCTGGAAAAGTCCGCATCATGAAAAGTCACAGTAGACTTCTGCCGGAAGATGCGGTATGTTGTCCGTGTCGATGGCAGATGCCTTGCTATAAAAACGAAGTCAGAAAGGAGTCATTCGAGAAAAATGGTAGCAGGTCATCTGAGAGAGAAGGACGGTTTCTATCACATCGTCCTGAGTTATATCGATGAGAACGGCAAGCGGAAAACCCCTTGCCGTTCCACCAAGCTGCCCATCAAGGGCAATAAGAAGCGCGCCGAGGCCATGCTGATCCAGGCCCGCAGGGAGAAGGAGAGGGAGCTGGAATACCAGCTCATGGAGAAGCGCAGCGGCGGGAAAAACCAGCCGGAGAGAATCCTGTTTACGAAATTCCTCTCCGACTGGCTGAGCATGATGCGCCCCAGTCTGGAGACCACCACCTATGCGGCCTATAACGCGTCGATCCACAACAAGATCATCCCGTACTACGACAAGTACTACCCCGGGTTGCTTTTGCGGGATGTCACACCTAAGCACATCCAGGACTACTACTCCTACGAGATGAACGAGAACGGCGTGTCGGCCAACACGGTCATCCATCGCCACGCCAACATCCGAAAGGCGCTGCAGTACGCCTACAAGACCGATCTGATCGAGAGCAACCCGGCGGACAAGGTCCAGCGTCCAAAGAAGATCCCTCACGAGTGCGATCCATACAACGCCAGGGAGCTGAAAGAGCTGTTTGCCGCGGTCAAGGGGACGGATCTGGAGCTGGGTGTGATCCTGGCGGCCTTCTACGGCCTGCGCCGCAGCGAGGTGGTGGGACTCAAGTGGAACGCCATTGACTTTGACCGAAAGATCATCACCATCAAGCACACTGTCACCCAGACCTGTCTGGAGGGCAAGAGCGTGATCGTGGAGAAGAACCGCACCAAAACCAAGTCCTCCCACCGTAGTCTGCCGCTGGTGGCCCCCTTTGAGGAGCTGCTGAAAACGCTGAAGAAGCGACAGGAGGAGAACCGGCTGATCTGCGGGAACGAATACTGCCAGAAATACCTGGACTATATCTACGTAAACGATCTGGGGGAGCGGATCAAGCCCGGCTATCTGACACAGGCGTTTCCTGCCTTCCTGGAGAGACACGGTATGCGGCGCATCCGATTCCACGACCTCCGGCACAGCTGCGCCAGCCTCCTCTACGCCAACGGCGTTGCCCTGAAGGACATTCAGGAGTGGCTGGGCCACAGCGACATCGGCACCACCAGCAACATCTATACCCACCTGGATTACAACTCCAAGGTGGCGTCGGCCCAGGCGATCCTGGGTTTCTTTCCGACCTCCGGTGAGTCCCCTGCGTCGGTCAATGCATAAATCGTCCTCCAACGACCTCCAATAATCCGGGAGGAGAACTGCCACAAGGGATTGCAGACCCGAAAAATCCGACGCCAAGGAAAAATTTGGGGCATGAAAAAGAAGCAACCGCACCAAATAATCGTCCCCGGAAGGTCGAAAAAAATCCCGAAACCCTGCTCTCGCAAGGGTTTCGGGATGGTGCCGGTGGCGGGGGTCTCCTCTCGCTGCGCAAACAGCCCACCGGGCTGTTTGCTGCCGCGGCCGTCGCATTGCGTCGCCGCCCTCGGAGCTCGTTTCTCCCCCGCGCCAC
This sequence comes from uncultured Oscillospiraceae bacterium, assembly GCA_947168655.1. Classification (GTDB taxonomy): domain Bacteria; phylum Bacillota; class Clostridia; order Oscillospirales; family Oscillospiraceae; genus Vescimonas. Next base: position 10,348 of record CAMVMU010000030.1, on the reverse strand, counting down.
AATAGAATACGGGGCACCCCAAAGGATGCCCCGTATCTGGTGCCGGTGGCGGGGGTCGAACCCGCACGGTGTCGCCACCAATGGATTTTGAGTCCACCTCGTCTGCCAATTCCAACACACCGGCATTGTCGTACCAACGGTTTCGGCCATTTCAACCGCCCTCTGGAAATCGGAGGTCGTTTTGGAGGTCGATTCCGAAAAACGCGTAATTTGCAATTTTGAAAACCCAGTCGTACCAAGGGTTTGCGCACACTCCGGTGAGAACGGACGCAACGGATTTTGAGTCCGTCACGTCTGCCAATTCCATCACACCGGCGTGTCAGTGAGTCGATTATAGCGTATCGGGCGGGCAAATTCAAGTGCAAATTCCCGGACGCACACCTATTTCAGAGAATCTAAAAGTTTTCCTACCAAATCAGACAGAACTGTGGTATGATATAAAAGAATTCAAATGGGCAGAGTACCGAAAGGGGGAGGAGCCAATGAAAAACAGATGGAAAACCGTCTGCCTGGCAGGCGTCGCGCTTGTTCTGGCGTGGCTGCTGAGCGGCTGCTCCGCGCCCTCCAGCGCAGAAGAACTGTTTACACTGCCCCAGCTCCCCATCGAGTACACCGGCCTCTCCCGGCAGATCAGCGACCTGATCGATGCCGGCTACGAATACGCCTCGCCCACCAGCGGACGAAACATCCAGTCCGTGCAGATGGTGGATCTGGACGGCGACGGCGACGAGGAGGCGGTAACCTTCTTCCGCCGCAGCAGTGATGAAAAGCCGCTGAAGATCTTTATTTTCAGCGCCCACAACGACACATATGAACTGCTGTGCACCATTTCCAGCAGCGGCACGGCGGTGGACAGCGTCTATTACAGCGACCTCACCGGCGACAACCGGCTGGAGCTGGTGGTGGGGTGGCGCATCAGCCCCGACGTGCAGACGGTGACGGCCTACACCATCGGGCGGGAACCGTCTGTGCTGATGCAGAGCAGCTACGTGCGCTACAGCATCGAGGAGCTGGACGGCGACGGGATCCCCAGCCTGCTGATCTTCCGGTCAGATGACGAGGGCAACAGCGTGGCGGAGTTTTACAGCTGGCGGGACGATGTCATGGGCGTGTCCTTCTCCGCCAACCTCAGCAGCACCATGGCCGAGCTGGCCCGGGGCAGCGTGGTGTCCGGGCGGCTGATGGACGGCATGGCCGCCTTGTTCGTCACCGGCGTGACGGATGAGAACATGATGATCGCGGACATTCTTACCTACCGCAGCGGACAGGGGCTCATCAACGTGGCCCTGGATCAGCAGACAGGCAGTTCCTCGATGGTCTTTCCCTATATGCTGCTGCGCCCCCAGGACATCGACGGCGACGGCGTCACCGAGGTGCCCTGCCCGGAGACCCAGCGGGACAACCAGGTCACCGGCATCGTGGACTGGCTCTCCTACGACGGGGACGGGCTGGCAAAACGGGTGATGACCACCTATCACAACCCGGCAGGCGGCTGGTACTTCGTGCTGCCGGAGGGATGGCCGGGACACGTGGAGGTGTTCAATTCCGACAGCGGCACCAACGAGCTGCAGACCACGCTGGTGGTCAACGGTCATGAGGCTGCCATCATCTATACCCTCACCGGGGAAAACCGGGAGAACCGCGCCATGCGCGGCAACCGGGAGGTCATCAAGCGTCAGACCGGCACCACGTACGCCGGCGAGGTGCTGCCGGCCGGCAAGAGCTTCGGCCTGACAGAAGCCGTTTTGCACCAGAACTTCAAGCTCATCACAAATCAGTGGGCCATTGGATAAGGGACTATACGAAAGGACGGTCGAACAGATATGAAAAAGGTACTTGTTCTGGAGGATGAATCCAGCATCCGCAGCTTTATCGTCATCAATCTGCGCCGCGCCGGCTACGAGGTGGTGGAGGCCGAGACGGGCGAGGAGGCGCTGGAGAAGCTGGAATTCCACCGGGATACCCGCGTCGCTCTGCTGGACGTGATGCTGCCCGGCATCGACGGCTTTGAGGTCTGCCGCCGGATCCGCGCCAGCAACTCCAACATCGGCATCATCATGCTGACGGCCCGCGCCCAGGAGATGGACAAGGTCACCGGCCTCATGACCGGCGCCGACGACTATGTGACAAAGCCCTTCTCCCCCGCCGAGCTCACCGCCCGCGTGGACGCCCTGATGCGGCGCAGCGGCGGCAATGAGGTCACCGAGGGCGAGATCCGACAGGATCCCTTCCTGCTGAACACACGCAACCGCACCCTGGAAAAGAACGGCCAGCGCATCAAGCTGACCCAGGTGGAGTACGCCATTATCAAGATGTTCATGGAGAATCCCGGCAAGGCCCTGTCCCGGGAGGAGATCCTGGACATGGTGTGGGGCCGCGATTATTTCGGTGAGCTGAAAATCGTGGACGTGAACATCCGCCGGCTGCGGCTGAAGATCGAGGACAACCCCACCAACCCCACCTACATCACCACCGTATGGGGCTATGGCTACAAGTGGGGCTTCTGATACGGCTTTACCTGATTTTTGAGGAGAGGAGGATGCAGCATGGCAAATCGGCCGCCCGTGGTACGCGGACTGCGCAAGCGCTGGCTTTTGAACAGCGTGGGGCCGTTGATCCTTGTTTTGCTACTGCTGGCAGCGATGGCCGTGGGTGTTGTTGACAGCACCTATTACGGCAGCGCGCGCTCCTCTCTGGAGGCCAAGGCAAAAGCCGGCGCCGACTACTTCAACACCTACACCATGAACAGTTACAGCGAGTATTATCGCACCGCCTCGCTGTATGCGGCCAGCTTTGAGGAGAGCGACGTCATTGAGCTCCAGTTCCTCAACGTGTCCGGCCGGATCGAGACGTCCACCCGGGGTCTGACGGCGGGCACCTCCCCCGGCACCGCCGAGATCGCCCGCGCCCTGGAGAGCCATACCCTTGCCAGCTATACGGGGGCGGATCCGGAGACAGGCGAGCGGATCCTGGCGGTCTCCTGTCCCCTGGAATTCAACGGCACCGTGGTAGGCCTGATGCGCTACGTCACCTCCGCCCGGCAGATCGACCGGCAGGTGCTGGTGCTGGACCTGTCCATCGCGGCGGCCATCGTGGGTGTGATCCTGCTGGTGGTAATCTCCAACCTGCTGTTTATCAACAACGTGGTGGAACCGGTGGCCGAGGTCACCGAGGCCGCCAAACGCATCTCCGGCGGCAGTTACGGCATCCAGATCCCCAACCGCTATTCCGATGAGATGGGCGAGCTGGTGGACAACGTCAACGACATGTCTCTGAAGATCAGCCAGAGCGAGAAGATGCAGACGGAGTTCATCTCCTCTGTTTCCCACGAGCTGCGCACGCCCCTGACCGCCATCAACGGCTGGGGCGAGACGCTGCTGGCCGATGAGAGCAGTGACCGCCGGCAGCTCCTCCGGGGCGTTGGCATTATTCTGAAGGAGTCCCGCCGCCTGACCAATATGGTGGAGGAGCTGCTGGAGTTCTCCAAGATGCAGGACGGCCGCTTTACCCTGCGGGTGGAGCCCGTGGACCTGCAGGCCGAGTTTGAGGACGCCGTATATACCTACCGTGAGCTCTTCCGCCAGGATGGCATCACATTGGAGTATGACGACGGCGGACAGGTATTCGACCAGCCCGTCACTGCCGATCCGGAGCGGCTCAAGCAGGTGTTCTGCAACGTGCTGGACAACGCCGCCAAGCACGGCGGCAGCGGCAAGCGGATCACCGCCTCCATGGCCCGGGAGGGCGGCGAGTACGCCATCCGCATCCGGGACTACGGCCCCGGCATCCCGGAGGCGGAGCTGCCCTACGTGAAGCAGAAATTCTACAAGGGCTCCTCCAAGGCCCGGGGCAGCGGCATCGGCCTGGCCGTGTGCGACGAGATCGTCCAGCGCCACGGCGGCACCTTCGATATCGCCAACGCCGAGGGCGGCGGCACGGTGGTCACCATCCGCCTTCCCATCGAGGCAGCGTGACACAATATAGAACAACTGTTGCATTTTTCTGCAAAGTGTGGTAAGATGACGGCAGTGCAGAAAGGACCATTTTCATGGCAAAAAAACAGGCAAGCTGCGGCTTTCGTACATCCATCGGCGGACAGGCGCTCATTGAAGGCATCCTGATGCGCGGTCCGGAAAAGCAGGCCATCGTGGTGCGCTCCAAGGACGGACTGGTCACCAAGGTGGAGGAGCTGAAGCTGATCGGTGACAGATACCCCATTTTGAAGCTGCCCATCCTGCGGGGAGCGGTGACGTTTATCAGCTCCATGGTCAACGGCGTCAAGGCGCTGATGTTCTCGGCGGACTACTTCCCCGACGAGGACCTGGCTCAGCCCGGCAAGCTGGATCTCTGGCTGGAGAAGCACGTGCCGGCGGAAAAACTCCAGAACGTCATCGTCTGGGTGTCGGTGCTGCTGTCTCTGGCGTTGTCTCTGGGCCTTTTTATGCTGCTGCCCACGTTTCTGGCCGGCCTGGTGGACCCCTGGCTCCACTCCGCCGCCGTCCACAACCTCATTGAGGGCGTGGTGAAGATCGCCATCTTCATGGGCTACATGATCCTCATCTCCAGGCAGAAGGACGTGGCCCGTGTGTTCCAGTACCACGGCGCCGAGCACAAGACCATCTTCTGCTATGAGGCCGGACTGGATCTGACGGTGGAGAACGCCCGGATTCAGCCCAAGCACCATCCCCGCTGCGGCACCAGCTTTCTGTTCGTGGTGGTGATCGTGTCCATCCTGTTCTCCAGCCTGGTGCTGTCCTACGTGGAGTGGCGCAATTTCGGCGTGCGGGTGCTGGTGCACCTGGCGCTGCTGATCCCGGTGGTGGGTGTGACCTACGAGTTCAACCGCTGGGTGGGCCGCCACGACAACGCCCTGACTCGCTTTTTGTCCGCTCCGGGACTGTGGATGCAGAATTTCACCACCAACGAGCCGGACGATTCCATGCTGGAGGTGGCCATCGAGGCCCTGAAGCTGGTGATCCCGGAAGAAAAGGGAAAAGACACGTGGTAAAAGGAGAGCGCCATGGCGATCACCTACAACAATCTCTATATGGACATCCGCCAGATCTTCCGGGCACGGGATATTGAGGCCGCCACTTTGGAGGCCCGGGAACTGGTATGCTACGCCTCCGGCAAGAGCCGGGAGGAGCTGAGCCGGGACGCCCGGCTGTACGTACCCCGTGAGGTGGAGGAGCGCACCCGTGAGCTGGTGGCCCGCCATCTGGCCGGTGAGCCGGTGGCCTATCTCATCGGCGAGTGGGAGTTCTACGGCCTGCCGCTGGACATCTCCGAGAGCGTGCTGATCCCCCGGACGGACACAGAGGTCCTGGCCGAACAGGCCATTGCGTACGTAAAAACACTGGAAAAGCCACGGGTGCTGGATCTGTGCGCCGGCAGCGGCTGCGTGGGTCTGGCCATCGCCAGCCAGGCAGAGCGGAGCACGGTGGTGCTGGGGGAGATCAGCGAGGGCGCTATCCGGGTATGCCGCCAGAACATCCGCCGCAACGGCCTCACGGCCCGGGTCATTGCCATCCAGACGGATGCGCTGGCCAAGCCCTCTGTCAATCTGGGAGAATTCGACTGCATCGTGTGCAACCCCCCTTACATCCCCAGCGGCGACATTGCCGGGCTGGACGTATCCGTGCGGGACTACGAACCCCGCCTGGCTCTGGACGGCGGCGAGGACGGCCTGGACTTCTACCGGGCCGTGTGCGACAAGTGGCGCCAGAGCCTGCGCACCGGCGGACGGCTCTACTTTGAGGTGGGTATCGGCCAGGCGGACGACGTGCTGCGCCTCATGCGCTCCGTGGGCTTCGGCGACATTCAGGTGATTCCCGACACCGGCGGTATCCCCCGGGTGGTGTTTGGGACGCTGTGTGAAAGCGTATTCTAACTGTCCGTTTTTCCGGACAGGTCGTATGATAGAATTCGAGCAAGAAAAGCGAAGGAGGATTTCCATATGGCGACGAAAAAAGAGATCGTAACGCCGGCTCCCGTTGTATCTGATAAGAAAAAAGCGCTGGCCACCGCCATGCAGCAGATCGAGAAGATGTACGGCAAGGGCTCCATCATGCGCTACGGCGACGGCCAGGTGGCCAACGTAGAGGTGATCCCCACCGGCTCCCTGGCGCTGGACCTGGCGCTGGGTATCGGCGGTCTGCCCCGGGGCCGCGTGGTGGAGATCTACGGGCCGGAGTCCTCCGGCAAGACCACGCTGGCGCTGCACGTGCTGGCGGAGGCCCAGAAAAAGGGCGGCGAGGTGGCCTTTGTGGACGCCGAGCACGCCCTGGATCCCACCTACGCCAAGGCGCTGGGCGTCAACGTGGAGGATATGCTCATCTCCCAGCCGGACACCGGCGAGCAGGCGCTGGAGATCACCGAGGCGCTGGTCCGCTCCGGCGCCATCGACGTGGTAGTGGTGGACTCCGTGGCCGCGCTGGTGCCCCGGGCTGAGATCGAGGGCGAGATGGGCGACAGCTTTGTGGGCCTCCACGCCCGGCTTATGAGCCAGGCGCTGCGCAAGCTCACCGGCGTCATCAACAAGACCAACACCATCGTCATCTTTATCAACCAGCTGCGCGAGAAGGTGGGCGTCATGTACGGCAACCCCGAGGTCACCACCGGCGGCCGCGCGCTGAAGTTCTACGCCTCCGTCCGCATCGACGTGCGGCGGGTGGAATCCCTGAAGGCCGGCGGTGAGGTGGTGGGCAACCACGTCCGCGCCAAGGTGGTAAAGAACAAGGTGGCGCCTCCCTTCCGTGAGGCGGAGTTCGACATCATGTACGGCGAGGGCATCAGCAAGCTGGGCGAGCTGATCGATCTGGCGGTGAAGCTGGATCTGGTGCAGAAGAGCGGCAGCTGGTTCAACATGGGCGAGCTGCGCCTGGGCCAGGGCAAGGACGCCGCCAAGCAGTACTTCCGCGATCACCCCGAAGAGGCGGCGGAGCTGGAGCGCAAGGTGCGGGAGAATTTCCACAAGCTCATGGGCGCACAGTCCCGCATTGCCGCCAAGGCGGCCGGCCGGGCGGTGGACGTGTCTGCCGACGACTTTGACGACGACGCCGAATGAGGATCGCGAAGATCGAAAAATCCAAGCATAAGCAGGGGCGCGTGCTGGTGTATCCGGAGGAGGGGGAGCTCCTCCGGATCACCGAGGCCGAGCTCCTGCCCTTTGGCATTTATCCGGGCGCCGAGCTGAGCGATGAGCAGGTGGAAGCGCTGCGTGAGGCCGCCCGGCGCTCCGAGACGAAGCTGCGTGCCGCCCGGATGGCCTCCAGCCGGATGCTCAGCAAAAAGGAGCTGACAGAACGGCTGCGCCGCAAGGGCGCCGACCCGGACGAGGCGGCTCAGGCCGCAGAGCGGATGGAGGAGCTGGGCGCCGTCAACGACGGCGCCTACGCCGGCGTCATCGTCCGGCACTACGCCGCCATGGGCTATGGCCGCGGCCGTGTGGAGCAGGAGCTCTACCGCCGGGGCATCCCCAAGGAGCTGTGGGAGAACGCCCTTCAGGAACTGCCGGACAGCGGCGAGGCCATCGACGCCTTTCTGCGCGGCAAGCTGAAGGGACGCACGCCCGACAGAGCCGAGCGCAAGCGGCTGTCCGACGCCCTGCTGCGCCGGGGCTACAGCTGGAACGACATCCGCCTTGCCCTGAACCGGCTGGGCGGCGAAGAAATCGAGGAATAGAGGAGAGAAAACGTGAAGGTTTCATTTATCTCCCTGGGCTGCGCCAAAAATCTGGTGAACACCGAGCAGATGATGGCCCTGTGCCGGGATGCCGGCATGGAGCTGCTGCCGGAGGGCGCCGCGGCCGACGCGGTGGTCATCAACACCTGCGGCTTTATCGACAGCGCCAAGAGCGAGGCCATTGACACGATCCTGTCCGTGGCGGAGCAGAAGGCGGCGGGCCAGGTTGGCAAGATCCTGGTCGCCGGCTGCCTGAGCCAGCGGTATAAGGAGGAGATCCTCCGGGAACTGCCGGAGGTGGACGGTATTCTGGGCACCGGCAGCTACGGCGAGATCGTGCAGGCGCTGCAGGAGGTGGTATCCGGCGGCACACCCTGCCGCTTCGGCAGCATCCACGCGCCGGTGGAGGAGCTGGACCGGGTGCTGACCACCCCGTCCCACTACGCCTATTTGCGCATCGCCGAGGGCTGCGACAACCACTGCGCCTACTGCGTGATCCCGTCCCTGCGGGGCAGGTACCGCAGCCGCCGACTGGAGGACGTGGTGCGTGAGGCGGAGAAGCTGGCGGACGCCGGGGTCAAGGAGTGCATCGTCATCGCCCAGGACATCACCCGCTACGGCACCGATCTCTACAACAAAAAGATGCTGCCGGAGCTGCTGCGCCGCCTGTGCCGCCTGGATTTCCGGTGGATCCGGCTCCACTATCTGTACCCCGACGAGATCACCGACGAGCTCATCGACACCATCGCCGATGAGCCCAAGATCCTCAACTATCTGGACCTGCCCATTCAGCACTGCAACGACAAGGTGCTCTCCGCCATGAACCGGCGGGACACCAAGGCCGAGCTGCTGGCGCTGTTCGCCAAGCTGCGCGCGCGGATCCCCGGCCTGGTGCTGCGCACCAGCCTTATCACGGGCCTTCCCTACGAGGACGAGGACGCCTTCAACGAACTGTGCGAGTTTTTGCGTGAGGTCCGTATCGAGCGGGCCGGCGTGTTCCCCTATTCTCCGGAGGAGGGTACCCCCGCGGCGAAGATGGGCAACCGGGTGGACACCGCCGAGGCCGAGCGCCGCGCCGAGCTGGTGGTGGACGTGCAGTCCGAGATCATGGACGATTTCAACGAAAGCCGCATGGGGGAGACCGTAGAGGTGCTGTGCGACGGATTTGACAGCCAGGCCATGTGCTATGCGGGCCGCAGCTACGCCGAGAGCCCTGACATTGACGGCCGTATCTATTTTACCGCCGACCGGGAGATCGACCCCGGACGGTTCGTCATGGTGCGCATCACCGGCACCATGGACGGTGAACTGACCGGTGAACTGGAGGAGGATTAAGCCATGCCCATGACAACCGCCAACAAACTGACACTGCTGCGGGTCTTCCTGATCCCCGTGTTTCTGGTGATCGCCTATGTGGATTTTCCCGGCCACCGCTACGTGGCACTGGGGGTGTTCATCGTGGCCAGCCTCACCGACCTGCTGGACGGCTACATCGCCCGGCACTATAACCAGATCTCCGATTTCGGCAAATTCGCCGATCCCCTGGCCGACAAGTGCCTGGTGATGGCGGCTCTGTGCTGGTTCGTGGAGACGGGGGAGATGTTCGGCTGGATCCTGGCCATCGTGCTGCTGCGGGAGTTCGCCGTGTCCGGCATGCGGCTCGTCGCCGTGGAGAAGGGCCGCGTCATCGCCGCAGGCTGGTCCGGCAAGGTGAAAACCGCCAGCACCATGGTGTGCATCTGCCTGATGATGTTCTTCGGCGCCGAGCCCCGGTGGCTCAATCTGGCGTGCCAGGCCATCATCCTGGTGACCACCGTCTACTCCGGCGCGGAGTATTTCGTCAAGAACTGGGACGTGTTCCGGGAGTCTTGACACGCCGGATTTTCCCTGTTACAATGGGTGCCACAACCGCATAGCGCTGTGATCGGGAAGAGTACGCTCTTATGCCCGGGCCAAGAGAGGGAAGGTCGTCGGCTGCAAGCCATCCCGCCCGGCGGAGCCGAAAGTGCGCCCGTGAGCGCGGAGGATGGAGAAACCTCCCGGCCGACCGTGCCGCAAAACGGACGAAAGCGATAAACGAGAGTGGAACCGCGAGTCACCATCGCCTCTCATGCCTGCGGGCATGGGAGGCGTTTTCTTTTTAAAGGAGAGATTAAAGGAGAGACCGCAATGGCCCTGTATTTCCCCACGCGGGAGGAAAATCTGACCTTTCTGAAACGGCTGTGGACAGAGCAGGAGACGCCGTGTCCCCGGTGCGGCAGCGTGTTGACTCCCCTCCACCGAAAGGCCAAAAAGAGCAATACCGAGTGGAAGTGTCCCGCCTGCGGCGAGATCTACCGCACCATCCACATGCTGGATGAGTTGAATGAGCGATTTCAATAATGTGCATATAAAAGGAGAAGCCATATGTATCTGTATAATTCCGCCACCCACAAAAAAGAGGAGTTCAAGACCCACACCCCCGGCCATGTGGAGATGTACACCTGCGGCCCCACGGTGTACCACTTCGCCCACATCGGCAACCTGCGGTCCTACATCATGGAGGACGTGCTGGAGAAGTACCTGCGCTTTGCCGGGTACGACGTGAACCGGGTTATGAACATCACCGATGTGGGCCACCTGACCTCCGACGCCGACGAGGGCGAGGACAAGATGCTCAAGGGCG
>CAMVMU010000029.1 GCA_947168655.1 uncultured Oscillospiraceae bacterium | reverse complement strand
GAGAACACCAAGTTCGGCACTCCCGTGGTGGAGGGCGCGAAGGTGGACGCCAAGGTCGTCAAGAACGGCAAGGGCAAGAAGATCCGCGTGTTCAAGTACACCCCCAAGAAGGGCTACCGCAAACGTCAGGGCCATCGTCAGCCCTATACCAAGGTCGAGATCGGCAAGATCTCCTTCTAAGGGACAAGCATGACGAGCGTAACGTTCCTCACAGAGGAATCCCGCATCATCGGATTTGATGCGATTGGCCACAGCGGCTTCGCCGCCGCGGGCGAGGATATCGTCTGCGCGGCCATCACCAGCGCGGTGCGTCTTGTGGACGCCACCGTCAACGAGGTGATGGGGCTGTGCGCCTCGGTGAAAGTGGATGAAGAGAGCGGCTCCATCGCGTTCCGCCTGCCGGGAGGTCTCTCCCAGACGGCGGAGAGCACCTGTCAGGCTTTGCTGACGGGTCTGATGGTCTACCTGGCCGAGCTTCACGACGAGTATCCGGACAACGTCGAAGTAATGGAGGCGTAAGCCCTCCTGTTTCTCTCGATCATCTTATAGAAAGGATGGTACTGACACATGCTGCACATTGGTCTGCAATTTTTCGCCCATAAAAAAGGTATGGGCTCCACCAAGAACGGCCGTGATTCCGAGTCCAAGCGCCTTGGCCCCAAGCGCGCCGACGGACAGCACGTCCTGGCCGGCAATATCCTGGTCCGCCAGCGCGGCACCCATATCCACCCCGGCAAGAACGTGGGCATCGGCACCGACGATACCCTGTTCGCCAAGGCGGACGGCGTGGTGCGCTTCGAGCGCCTGGGCAAGGATCGTAAGCAGGTCTCTGTTTACCCCGCCGAGTAAAAAACATACAAAACAGACGGGAGAGCATCCGCTCTCCCGTCTGTTTTATTACCGGAAAGTGAAAGGCCGCCCCTTCTGTGAGGGGCGGCCTTTCAACGATTGGAAGGAAAGATGAGGGTATGCTCAGTTCAAAATGAGGATGTCACGATGCCGGCACCGACAGATCGTCCATGGACACGCCCATGGCGTACTGCCGGCAGTAGCAGGCGGTGCAGTTGTGGTAGCCCTCAAAGCGGCGGCGGGCCTGCTCGGCGTCGCCGTACACCTTCCAGCACCCCACGCACTTGCAGTGGCGGCCCTTGTTCTCGATGAAGCCCTTCACGTCCTCCGGCGGGTAGCTGAGAAACAGGCCGATCTCATGGGGGAACTCGCCACAGCCGCGAAACCGGGACAGCAAGCGGGGCAGACACCGTCCGGGGCGGAAGTCATCGTACCCGGCACGGGCCAGAATATCCCTGGCCTCGGCATTCTCCAGATCCTGCTGCAGCCGCGCAGGACGGTACAGGTACAGCAGCGCGTTATCCTCGGCGATCCGCAGGGGCAGCAGCCGCAAACCCTTTCGTCCCAGCCGCCGGTTGATGCCGCGGATGTCGTCGGTGAATTGTTCTCGGGAGTCAAACCGGCAGGGGAACAGACTGCCTGTCTTCAGCCCCGCCAGCGTAGGCGCCGCACTGCGTATGATCAGTTCTTCCGACAATCTGTCGCTCCTCCTTTTTCAACAAAGAGTTAGCAATAACTAACTTTCAATAGAATCATACCATATTTTCTACGTTTGTCAATAGGTTTTCCCAAAATAGTTAGACAAGACTAATTACGGCCGCGCTCAGAACGCATCGGGCCGCTGACTGAAATGGTAGTCGTCCACGAATCGCCGCATCTCGTCCAGGGAGCCGATGGGGCGTGATTGCAGCATTTCCTGGATGCTGGGCGCCAGTCCGTAGTAATAGGCGTAAGCCGAGGCGTCCCGGTTCAGCAGGTCCGCCAAATCTTCGTAATACACGGTTTGATCCACTCCTTTCAAAACATATTGTGACCAAATCGCGTCGAATTATGCATAAAAAATGAAAAAACCGCCCTCCCGTGAGGGAGAGCGGCGTGAAACTGTTCAGCGCTGATACTCGAATTCCAGGTTGTACATGGACACGATGTCGCCGTCCTGGATGCCCATTTCCTCCAGTCGGTCGAAGAGGCCGGAGGCGCGGAGCTGCTTGTCAAAATACAGGCGGCTTTCGTAGTCGGAGAAGTTGATGTTGGCCATGAGCCGCTGGAGCCAGGCGCCCTCCACCAGCCAGGTGTTGTCGTCCCGCTCGATGTGGAGGGGCTCGGACATATCCACTTCCGGCGGGCGGGGAACGTACTCCGGCTCATAGACCGTCACCGGCGGCAGCTGGGCCAGACGCTGGCCGATGCGCTGCACCAGTTCCCGGGTGCCCTGGTGGGTGGCGGCGGACATGGCAAAGAACTCATAGCCCAGGGATTCCACATGGGCGCGAAAGGCATCCAGCTGCGAGGGATCGGCCAGCAGATCGGTTTTGTTGGCCACCACGATCTGGGGCCGGTCCGCCAGAGCCATGCTGTATTCCTTCAGCTCGGCGTTGATGGCGTCAAAGTCGGCGATGGGGTCCCGGCCCTCGCTGCCGGACACGTCCACCAGGTGGACCAGCAGGCGGCAACGGTCGATGTGGCGCAGGAAGTCGTGACCAAGACCGGCGCCCTCACTGGCGCCCTCGATGATGCCGGGGATGTCCGCCATGACAAAGCTGACGCCTTCGTCCACGTACACCACGCCCAGATTAGGGTAGAGGGTGGTGAAGTGGTAGTTTGCAATTTTGGGATGGGCCTTGCTCACCACGCTCAGAAGGGTGGATTTGCCCACGTTGGGGAAGCCCACCAGCCCCACGTCGGCCAGCAGCTTCAGCTCCAGCACCACGTCGTGGGCCTCGCCGGGCAGGCCCGCCTTGGCGAAGCGGGGCACCTGGCGGGTGGGCGTGGCAAAGTGCTGGTTGCCCCAGCCGCCCCGACCGCCCCGGCACAGAATGAAGGGCTGGTCGTCGGACATGTCCTTAATGATCTCGTTGGTCTCGGCGTCCCGCACCAATGTGCCCCGGGGCACCCGGATGGTCAGGCTCTCACCATCCTTGCCGGACTTGCGGCCGCCCTGACCGTCCACGCCGTTGGTGGCCACGTATTTGCGCTTGTAGCGAAAGTCCATCAGCGTGGACATGTTGTCGTCCACCTGCAGGATGATGGAGCCGCCGTCTCCGCCGTCTCCGCCGTCGGGACCGCCGGCCGCCACGTATTTTTCACGGTGAAAGGCAACAGCGCCGTTGCCGCCGTTGCCGGCCCGGCAGGTGATGCGCGCCTTGTCGATAAATCCGCTTGCCATCTATGATGATCCTCCTTGGGAAAATAGCTTTTTTCTGACAGTTTGCCCTATTCTATCGAAAAAAACCGGCCGCGTCAAGGCAAACTACCGCTTCCGGGCCGCCTGCATCCGCTCCTTCACGGCGCGGCCCGTAGGCGTATTGGCAAGGCCGCCCAATGCGGTCTCCCGGAACTCCACCGGCATGCGGCGGCCCACCTGGCCCATGGCCTCGATGACCTCGTCCACGGGGATCCGGCTCTGAATGCCTGCCATAGCCATGTCCGCCGCGCTGACGGCGTTCACCGCGCCGATGACGTTGCGCTTGACACAGGGCACTTCCACCAGACCCGCCACCGGATCGCAGACCAGGCCCATGAGGTTTTTCAATGCCATGGCCACGGCGTGGCCGATCTGTTCGCCGCTGCCGCCGCGGATGGCCACCAGCGCGCCAGCCGCCATGGCGGAGGCGGTGCCGATCTCCGCCTGACAGCCGCCCTCGGCTCCGGCGATGGAGGCCCGGGCGGCAATGACCGCGCCGATGCCGCTGGCCGTGTACAGGGCTTCCAGGATCTGGCGCTGGTTGAGATCCAGCGGCAAAAGCACCGCCGGCAGCACGCCGCAGGCCCCCGCCGTAGGCGCCGCAACGATGCGGCACATGCAGGCGTTGGACTCGGCCATGCTCAGCGCCTCGGCGATGACGGCGCTGACGTACTCGCCCAGCATGGACTCGCCCCGCAGGTTATACTGCCGCATCTTCATGCCGTCGCCGCCCACCAGACCGCTCAGGCTGCGGCGCTGGCCGGTATAGGCGTCGGCGGCGTCCCGCATGGCCTGCCACGTCAAAAGGATCTTGGCCTTGGACTCCTCGGGGCTGACCTGCCGCTCGTCCACGTCGTAGGCCAGCACCACCTCCCAGAAGGCGAGACGCTGCTCCGCCATCTGGTCGAAAATCTCACGCATCGAATTGAGAGCCATCGTCGTCGTCCTCCTTGTCGTAGTATGTAATGGAGAGGATCCCCTCCAGATGCCGCAGGAAATCCACCTGGTGGAGCAGCAGGTGCTGGTCGGTCTCAATAACCATCAGCGCGTCGCCGCCACGCTTGCGGCGGCACAGCGTCATGTTGGCCACGTTCACGCCCAGCTGATTGAGAAGCCCCGTGACCATGGCCACGGCACCGTTCTCATCCTGGTTGTGGATGACCAGCGTGTTGTAGGCGCCGGTGAAGTTCACGTCGATGCCGTCCAGCTTGTTGACCATGATGCGTCCGCCGCCCAGAGACGAGGCCTGCATCAGCAGATGGGTGCCGCCCTCGCCGTCCACGTCGATGACGGCGGTGTTGGGATGGGCGTCGGGCAGCTCGATCTCGTCAATGGTATAGTCCAGCCCCTGCTTCTTCGCCTCCTCAAAGGCAAAGGGGATGCGCAGGTCGTCGGGCTTCATGCCCAGCAGACCGCCCACCAGCGCCCGGTCCGTGCCGTGGCCGGCGCCGGTTTCGGCAAAGGAGCCGTGGAGATGGATGCGGGCGGTCAAAGGGCGGCTGCCCAGCAGCGTCCGCGCCATGAAGCCAATGCGGGCGGCGCCGGCGGTGTGGGAGCTGGAAGGTCCCACCATCACCGGGCCGAGAATATCAAATATATCCACAGTCGTGATCCTCCTTGCGGCAGATTACTGTTTGCGGGCGGTGCGGTACTCGTCGCCGGGGCGCCAGAAGGGGCAGTCCTCCGTGCGGCCGGATAAAAAGCGCGCCATGTCGTCCTCGTCCAGATCCATATCGCACACCAGCTCGTCAAATTCCTCGTCGTAATTGCAAAAAACGCAGCTCTCGCATTTATCCGCCATCGCACTCACCTCACCGGTATTTTCCCACCGGCGGGGCGAGATGTCAAGAGTGGTTGCAATCCGTGAGATCATCGGGTAAAATGACTGAGATAAGTATTTTCTGTATCATACCGAAAGAAATTGTCAGAATGTACAAAAAAACGGAAATTCTGTGTGCAGATTGTAACTATTTGTAATAGGACGGGGATGAATCATGGGCGTTGTCGGTATAGTATGTGAATATAATCCCCTGCATAGCGGGCATGCGCGGATGCTGCGGCAGCTGCGTGAGAGAGGCGCGGAGGCCATCGTGTGCGCCATGAGCGGCAATTTCGTCCAGCGGGGCGAGCCGGCCATCGTGGGGAAATTGGCCCGGGCGGAGATGGCTCTGCGCTGCGGCGCAGACCTGGTGCTGGAGATCCCTACGCCCTGGGCCGCTGCCACGGCGGAGACCTTTGCCGGAGGTGGCGTGGAGATCCTGCGGCGCACCGGCGTGGTAGATGAGCTGACTTTCGGCGCGGAGTGTCCCGACGTGGAGGCGCTGACGGCGGTAGCCGACGCATTGGATTCGGCGGAATACCGGGCGGCGCTGCGGCGGCACGAAGCCGGGAACGAGACCTTCGCTGCCCGGCGTCAGGCCGCTGTTGCGGAGCTGGTCGGCCCGGAGCGCGCGGCGCTGCTGAGCCGACCCAACAACATTTTGGCGGTGGAGTATCTCCGGTGCCTGCGGGAAACGGGGATCCGGCCTGTTGCCATAGCGCGGCAGGGTGCGGAACACGACGCGCCGGATGCCGGGGACGGGACAGCTTCGGCTTCGACCATCCGGGAGCTGCTGCGTGCAGGCGAAACGGAGCGTGCGCTCTCATATATGCCCCGCACTGCGGCGGACGTACTGCGGCGGGAACTGGAGACAGGGGCCGCCCCGGCCGGAATGAAATACTGCGAGCGTGGGGTGCTGGACCGCCTGCGCCGGATGGGCGAAGAGGACTGGATCCCCTATGACGGGGGAAGCGAGGGGCTCTATCACCGGATGTATCAGGCAGTGCGGGAGACGACGGATCTCCAAAGCCTGTTGGAGCGGGCCAAAACGAAGCGCTACCCCATGGCCCGTCTGCGGCGCATGGTCCTGGCGGCATGGCTGGAGCTGCCCAAGGCGCCGGCGGAGGTGCCGTATCTGCGGCTGCTGGGCGCAAACGACACCGGGCGATGTCTGCTGCGGCAGATGCGCGGTGTGCCGGTGCTGACCAAGCCCGCAGATGTGGAAAAATTGGACGATAAAGCGGCGGAACTGTTCCGGCAGGAGTGCCGGTGGAGCGACCTGTATGCCCTGACCGCTCCGCATCTGCTGCCCTGCGGTGCGGATTGGCGTGCGACCCCGATTCTGCTGTCGGGTGGGAAGAGAGGAAATGAGGATGAAAAAAGCGAGGATACTGCCTGCCCTGCTGGCGCTGGTGATGCTGATCGCAGGCTGTAAAGCGCCACCTGGGCCGGAGAGCGCCAACCACGTGGATATGGAACACCGGGGCGATGTGGCTGTTGAGGGAACCGTGTCCGGTGAAGAGGGCAGGTGGGCGTATCGCGTCACGACATATACCGTCACCGGCGAGCACTGCGCCTGCGACGATTCGCGCCATGTTATCACCCGCCACAGTTATCAGATGCCCACCATGACCATACTGCGGGCAGAGGGGGAGAAAGAGCGGCCTTCGGCCGCTGCCCAGGCGGCGGAACAGTTCAACGCCTATTTTAAACAGGTGCTGCAGGACGAGGTGGACTGGTTCGACGAGATGGCCGCCACCGCGGACGAAGATTACAACGCGGTGGGGCATGAGCGCGACAGCTTGTGGCAGGACAGGGAGTTTTGCTAAAATGACAAGGCGACGCTGGACTTCTGGAGCAATGACCGGCTGGTTTGCGTCACCACCACGCGAAACAGCTTTACCGGCGGCGCCCACCCCAACGTCTGGCGTTCCGCCGTTACCTTTGACCTGCGCACCGGGAAAACGGTGACGGTGGCGGACCTGGCCGACGACATTGCCGCGCTGCGGTCCGCCGTGGAGCAGGAACTTCTGCGCCAGGCGGAGGAGCGGCTGCGGCAGCCGGAGGAGCCCACGGCGGAGTACGTTCCGCTGTCCTATTACGATGATTACGCCGAGACGCTGAGCGCCTGGATGGAGAGGACCGTGACCTTTGGGGAGCAGGGAATGACGGTGATCTTCGGCGTCTACGATATCGCGCCCCACTCCGCCGGAGAGCAGTGCTTCCTGATCCCCTACCGGCTGTTGAAGCCCTATCTCAACGACTTTGGCGCGGATATATTGAAGCTGACACACTGACCGAGTAAAATGATCGCGCGTCCTGCGGGGCCGCGATCATTTTTTGCCCCGCAGGTTTACGAACGGCCTGCTTCTTGCTATAATACAGACCGTAGGACATAAAACGACGTGTTTCGATGGAGAAGCGATATGCCGCAGATCGGGGAAAAACCGAAGAAAAAGATCCGATGGGGATGGCTGCTGCCCGTTGTGCTGCTGCTTCTGGCGGTGCCGGTGACGGCAGCCGTGTGGAGCCAGCTGGGCAGGCTGACGCAGCCGTCAGCACACCGGAATACGGTGACGGTCAACGACGGGGTGCGCACCGTGGAGATCACGCCCTACGCAGACATGCCCGTCAACGAGCTGACGGCAGAGTCATTCTCCGCCGCAGACGGGGTGATATCCTGCGGCGGAGCCCGGCAGGGGATCGACGTGTCCGAGTATCAGGGGGAGATCGATTGGCAGCAGGTGGCCGACAGCGGCGTCTCCTTTGTCTTTGTCCGCCTGGGCTACCGGGGGACCACCGAGGGACTGCTCCTTCCGGATCAGCGGTTTGCGGAGAATCTGTCCGGCGCCCGTGAGGCGGGACTGGACGTGGGCGTATATTTTTTTTCCCAGGCACTGAACCAGCGGGAGGCTGTGGAAGAAGCCGATTATGTGCTGCGTGCGCTGGAGGGCGAAACGTTGGAGCTGCCGGTGATGTTTGACTGGGAGCCGGTGGCGAAGGCGGGCAGCCGTACCGAGGGCATGGAGGCGCAGGTGATCTCCGATTGCGCCGAGGCTTTTTGCCTTCGAATCACGGCTTCCGGCTATGACGCCGGCATTTATTTCAACCGCCAGCAGGGATATTACAGCTATGATCTTGCCAGACTGAGGGATTATGCGTTCTGGGTATCCGACCCCAATGACCATCCGGATTTCTACTACGCTTTCCGCATCTGGCAGTACAGCTTCACCGGCACCGTACCGGGAATCGAGACGGTGGTGGACCGAAACCTGATGTTTGAGGAAGGGGGAGAGCCGGGATGAACGCCATGCTTTTTCCCATGGAGATGACAGCGCAGATGGTGGTCATCGTGGTGATTGGTGTCTTTCTGGCGGGGCTTGTGGACGGAATCGCCGGGGGCGGCGGATTGATCTCCGTGCCCACCTATTTCCTGGCGGGACTGCCTGCCCATCTGGCACTGGGGACAAACAAGCTCTCCTCCTGCATCGGCACCGCGGTGTCCACCGGGCGGTTTGTCCGGAACGGGTATGTGAACTGGAGGCTGGGGATCCCCTCTGTGGCACTGGCCCTGGTGGGGGCGCACTTCGGAACGCGGCTCCAGCTGACGGTGGATGAGCGGTATCTCAAATGGGTGCTGCTGATCGTACTGCCTGTTGTGGCGCTGGTGGTGCTGCGTCAGCGCAGATTTCCGGAGGAGCCGGGGCAGATCGAGCCGAAAAAGCAGGCTGCCATCGTGCTGGGCGCGTCGCTGCTCATCGGCACCTACGACGGGTTTTACGGGCCCGGCACAGGGACGTTTCTGCTGCTGGTGTTCTGCCATCTGGGCAAGCTGGACGTGCGCACCGCTGCCGGAAACGTGAAGCTGGTGAATCTGGCCAGCAACGTCGGGGCGCTGGCCACATCGCTGCTCAGCGGGAAGGTATTCCTTGCGCTGGGACTGATCGCCGCTGTGGCCTCTGTGGCCGGGCATTACCTGGGCTCGGGACTTGCCATCAAGGACGGATCGAAAATCGTCAAGCCGGTGGTGCTGGCGGTGCTGGGGCTTCTGGCGGCGAAAGTGATCTGGGAACTGATCGCGTAAAACCATGGAAATAAAATGAGGTCCGTCCTCTCAGGACGGACCTCATTTTTATGATGTCTTATTCCCACGTAAAGTTTTCCGGACCGGCGGCCTGCTCAAAGTGATATTTCACGATGCCCAGATCCAACCTGGCCAGAGAGCGTCGCGGCGACGTGGCCCGGACGGTGCGATCCCCGGTCAGCTCCAGCAGGAACTTCTGCTGGTTTACGGCGGTGGGGGCCAGCATGGCGTACTCGGCGCCCCGACGGAACCAGTCCGGCATGGGACCGGAGCAGTGGGTCAGCTGGGGCATGGGCTTGCTGCGGTGCGGCGCGCCCTGTGTGGCGCCGTAGCCCAGGGCGATGACCAGCACCAGTTTTTCCCCATCGTCCAGGGTGAAGCGTGCCCTGCGCTTGGAGAAGGTCAGAGCCACCCAGCAGGTGTTCAATCCCAACTGCTGGGACAGCAGAACCATCCGCTCGCCGTAATATCCGGCCCGCTCCTCCAGACCGGCGGCTTTTTTGCCCACCACGGCAATATAGTTCTGCACGCCGGAGAATTTGCCGTAATGGGCCATGGTGCCGCTGAAGGCGGCGGGCTCGTCAAAGACCAGCTGCAGGTGCAGCTCACCCTCCCGGTTGCAGGCGTCGATCTCCCCCTGCAGGCGCTCACGCACATCGGACGGAATGGGCTTATCCAGGTATTGGCGGACACTGTGGCGCCGCTCCATGGCCTCCAGAATATCCATGGCAATTCCTCCCTTCTGATTGTGACTGCATTTTATCACATCACTGCAAAAAAGTCGATGGGGAATTTGTCACATCCTTTTCCGTTGCGCCGGGGCATGGTTTGTGATATTCTAAAAAAGGAGGTGAGGGTTTATGACGCAGATCCTGCTGGTGGAGGACGACAAGGCCATCGTGACGAGCCTGCGCGAATATCTGACCGGCGAGGGCTTTGCCGTTGAAACCGCCGACGGCCAGAGCCGCGCGACGCTGCTGTTGGCACAGCGGCGCTTCGACCTGCTGCTGGTGGACATGTCCCTGCGGGACGGGGACGGCTTCGGCGTGTGTGCCGCCGCCGGTCAGCGCCATGTGCCGGTGATCTTCCTCACCGCCAACAGCGAGGAGAACACCGTGGTGGCGGGGCTGGACATGGGCGCCGCTGACTACATCAGCAAGCCCTTTCGTCCCCGGGAGTTGTTGTCCCGCATCCGCGGCGTCCTGCGCCGCAGCGGTCGGGACACGGTGGTGCTCCTGCAGAATATAGCGGTGGACACGGAGAGGGGCATCGTGACAAAAAACGGCAGGGAGCTTCCCTTGTCGGCCCTGGAATACCGGCTGCTGCAGGTGTTTGTCAACAACCGGGGACGCCTCCTGTCCCGGGACCGCCTGCTGGAGGAGATCTGGGACGCGGCCGGGGACTTTGTCAACGACAACACGCTGACAGTTTACATAAAACGGCTACGGGAGAAGATCGAGGACGACCCCCAGAACCCCAACGTTATCAAGACGGTGCGGGGCCTGGGCTATCGGGTGGACTGATATGAGAGAACTGCGGAACCCGGACTATCTCCGGGAGTGGATCGTCTACGGCGCGGTGACAGTGGTTTTGGCACTGGTGGGACTGCTGACGGTTTCGCCGGTGTGCGGCCTGCTGGTTCTGCTGTGCGGCGCAGCGCTGGGTGGGGCTCACGCCGTGTTTACCGCCCGCCGATACCGGGCCATTGGGGAGTTGAGTCGGCAACTGGACGCCATTCTCCACGGCCGGGGAGGCTTGCGGATCGACGAGAACGACGAGGGGGAGTTGTCCATCCTCCGCAGCGAGGTCCGGAAGATGACGCTGCGGCTCAGGGAAAATGCCGACGCGCTGCAGTCGGATAAGAAGTATCTGGCCCGTGCCATGGAGGATATTTTCCACCAGCTCCGCACGCCTCTGACGGCCATAAACCTGGAGGTGACGCTGCTGGGGGCAAAGGAGCTGCCCTACGAGCGGCGCGCAGAGCTGACGAGAGAGCTGAAACGCCAGCTGGAGCATGTGGACTGGCTGGTGGAGACTCTGTTGAAGATGTCTCAGCTGGACGCGGGCACCGTGGCGCTGAGAAATGATCCCGTCACCGTCCGGGAGCTGGTGGACAAGGCTGCCGCGCCTCTGGCCATCCCCATGGAATTGCGGGGGCAGACCCTGCGTGCGGACGTGGGGGACGCCTGTTTTACAGGAGACCTGCCATGGACGGCGGAGGCCCTGGGCAATATCCTGAAGAACTGCATGGAGCACACACCGGCGGGCGGCTCCGTCACGGTGACGGCGGAGGAGACCCCCATCTTTACCCGGATCGTGGTGCGGGATACCGGGCCCGGCTTCGACCCGGCGGACATCCCCCATCTCTTTGAGCGGTTCTACCGGGGCAGCACGGCGGGGGACGGCAGCATCGGCATCGGCCTTGCCATGAGCCGCATGGTGATCGCCGCCCAGAACGGCACCATCACGGCGGACAACCCCGCCGATGGCGGCGCCCGGTTTACGATCCGGTTTTATAAGACAGTGGTATAAGCAGCAGCGGGCGGCGGATGTCGTCCGCTGAACTTTTTCAAAAAACGTTCAAAACTGTCACTGAGCTGTCACTTTGGCATGCTATACTGGCTACAGAACAACACCGAAAGGGGAATGTCCTATGGAAATATTGAAGATCGAGAACCTCACCAAGGTCTACGGCGAGGGGGAAAACCAGGTGCGCGCGCTGGACGGCGTGTCCTTCTCCGTGGAGAAGGGGGAGTTTCTGGCCATCATCGGCCCCTCCGGCTCCGGCAAATCCACCCTGCTGCACATTCTGGGCGGCGTGGACCGCCCCACCTCCGGCAAGGTGTGGATGGACGGACAGGACGTGTACGCCCAGAATGAGGAGCAGCTGGCCATTTTCCGCCGCCGCCAGGTGGGCCTCATCTACCAGTTCTACAACCTGATCCCGGTGCTGGACGTGGTGGAGAACATGACGCTGCCGGTGCTGATGGACGGGCGGCAGGTCAATGAGGAGCGGCTCCATGAGCTGCTGGAGACCCTGGGCCTCACGGACCGGCAGAAGAACCTGCCCAACCAGCTCTCCGGCGGTCAGCAGCAGCGTGTCTCCATCGGCCGGGCGCTGATGAACGCCCCTGCCGTGGTGCTGGCCGACGAGCCCACCGGCAATCTGGACAGCAAGAACAGCCAGGAGATCGTGGAGCTGCTGAAGCAGTCCAACCGCAAGTACGGCCAGACGCTGATCGTCATCACCCACGATGAGAGCATCGCCCTCCAGGCCGACCGTGTCATCGCCATTGAGGACGGCCACATTGTGCGGGACGAGCGGATCCGGGGGGCGAAGGCATGAATGTTTTCCATCGGTTTACCCGGGCCTCTCTGCGACAGAATCCCAGCCGCACCCTGGTGACCATCATCGGTATCGTGCTGAGCATGGCCCTGGTCACCGCCGTCATCCAGGGCGCATACAGCGGCGTTCAGTTTTTGGTGCGATCCGAGACGGCCCGCGTGGGTGCCTTCCACGGGTACTACTACGACTTGACGGAGGACGAGGCCGCTGCCGTCGCCGGGCAGGCGTTTATGAAAAAAACAGCTGTCTGGCAGACGGCAGGCTGGGCGGAAATTGACAGTGAGAACGAGTATAAGCCCTATCTGCTGATTCGCTCTGTCAGTGACAATTTCACCGACCTTGTGACGGTACACCTCACCTCCGGCCGGATGCCGGAGAACAGCACGGAGCTCCTGCTGCCGGACCATCTGGCCACCAACGGCGGCGTGTTTTACAAGACAGGCGATACGCCGACGCTGAAAGTTGGCCGCCGGACGTCCGGGGGCTATGAGCTGACCGAAGCCAATCCTTATGCCGAGTCCGGCGAGGAGCTGACCGACACGGTGGAGCGCACCTATACGGTGGTTGGTACCTATGAGCGGTTTGACAACCTGCTGGAGGATTTCGGCTGTCCCGGCTACACAGCCCTCACCGGCTGGGACGGGCAGGCGACGGGAGCCCGGTCCGTGTTCTTCACGGTGAAAAATGTGTCCCATTTCTACGATGATATGGCGAATAACGCCGTGTCAGAGAACTGGCGCCCCCACGATGATCTGCTGCGTTTTACCGGCACCGTACGCTCGGAGAACCTCTCCACCTTTATCTACGGTTTTGCCGGGGTGCTGATCTTCCTCATCGCCTTCGGCTCCATCTCTTTGATCTACAATTCCTTTGCCATCTCCGTCAGCGAGCGGACGCGGCAGTTCGGCATTTTGAAGTCCGTGGGCGCCACGAAAAAGCAGATCCGCCGCAGTGTGCTCTATGAGGCGCTGCTGCTGGGCGGCATCGGCATTCTGGGCGGCGCCGCGGTGGGCTGCCTGGGCATCGGCATCACCCTATGGGCACTGCGGGACGCCTTTTCCATGTTTGCCATGGATACCGGCGTGCAGATGAAGCTGATAGTGTCGCCCCTTGGCCTGGTGATTGCCGCGGCAGTGTGTATGGCCACCACGCTGATCTCCGCCTGGATCCCCGCCCAGCGGGCCAACCGTGTCAGCGCCATCGACGCCATCCGCCAGACGGGGGACGTGAAGGTCCGGGGCAAGGACGTGAAGGTGTCCGGCCTCACCAAAAAGCTCTTCGGCTTCGAGGGCATGATGGCCTCCAAAAACTTCAAGCGCAACCGCAAGCGCTACCGGGCCACCATCGTGTCGCTGTTCCTCAGCGTCACGCTGTTCATCGCCGCCTCCAGCTTCTGCGCCTACCTCACCGACGCGGTGGGCACTGCCACGGCGGGCGACAGCCGGGCGGATATCTATTACACGGTGGGCGACGGGCTGGAGGATCCAGACCAGGTGCTCTCCCTGTTGACCGGTGTGTCCGGCGTGGAGAGGGGGTGCTATCTGCAGACGAAGGGCGCCCAGCCTTTTGTCCCGGCGGATGCCGTCAGCAATGAGTATGTGACGCAGATTATGGAGGCATCCCTTGAGAGAAAAGAGAACAAAAAACCAATCGACATCTATGTGAAAATGGCCTTTGTAGATGACGACGCCTTCCGCGCTCTCTGCAATGATAACGGTTTGAACGCTGACGATTACTATGATGCCGCAGCACCCAAGGCCCTGCTCTACAACCGAGATACGAGACGGAACTATTATGAAGACGGCAGCAGCAAGTGGGTCGACGTCAAGGTAGTGGACGAGAACAAACTTCCCATCGAAATATATACACTCAAAGAGCGGGAGTTTGACGGCTACACCATAATGGAGCATGAGGAAGGCAACTACTACTATTATCCCGATGAATACGTAGAGGAACTGAATCAGCGGTGGAATGATGGTGAGGACGCGGAGATCGACCGCAGCCGCGCCATGGTAAAGACAGAGGAGGAGGTGGAGGAGCGTACCTATCTGACCGTGGCCGCCACGGTGAAGGAGACGCTGTTTGCTCTTCCGGACGGCATGACTGCCCTGATCTATCCCTACGGTATGCGCCAGGCTGTGTTGGGCGATGATGTGGAGGAAATCTACGAGACAGACTTCGCCCTTGTGGCATCTGACCACGCCCGGGTATTCGAGGCCGTCAAAAAGGAGCTGTCCGCCAAAGGGATGAATACCGGATCGCTCTTCGACCGGGCTGCCGACAAGGAGTCCCAGCGGATGCTGGTGACGGTGGTGCGGGTGTTCTCCTACGGCTTTATCATCCTCATCTCCCTCATCGCCATGGCCAATGTGTTCAATACGGTGTCCACCAACGTGATGCTGCGGCGGCGGGAGTTTGCCATGCTCCGCTCCATCGGCCTGGGGGAGAGGGGCTTCCGCAAGATGATGAACTACGAGTGCATCATCTACGGCTGCAAGGGCCTTCTTTGGGGCCTGCCGGCGGCGGTGGCTCTCACCTACGTGATCTACCGCATCACCGGCAATATCGTGGAGCGCGGCTTCTATATCCCGTGGTACAGCGTGGCCATCGCGGTGGGCAGCGTGTTCGCCGTGGTGTTCGCCACCATGCTCTATGCCACCAATGCGATCCGCAGGGACAACCCCATCGACGCCCTGCGCCAGGAGAATATCTGAATACAGCTTTCAGGCGTGCCGCAAGAAGCCTTGCGGCACGCCTTTCCTTTTTTCCGCTATCTGCCACGGTTTTCTTGACGGTCAGCGGAAAAGAAAGTATAATGATACAATTAAGAATTATAACCAGCGATAGGCTTCGACGCCTTTTGCGCGTAAAAGAGCGTATATTAGGCAGATGCGGGATGGGGAGTGAATCATGATCCTGGATAACTTTTATCAGGGCACCTGGGACCGTGCCTACGAGTATTTCGGCGTACACCGCAGCGGCGATGGATGGGTGTTCCGCGTCTGGGCGCCCAATGCCCGCCGGGTCCAGCTGGCCGGTGATTTCAACGGCTGGCAGGGCTGGGACATGGAGCGCCGCGACGGGACGTGGGAGCTGACGGTGGACCATGCCAACGTCTATGACGCATACAAGTACATCGTCACCGGGGCGGACGGACAGGTGCGCTGGAAGGCCGACCCCTACGCTTTCCACGCGCAGACCCGGCCGGAGAACTCCAGCAAGATCTATGATCTGCCGGACTACCCCTGGCACGACGGGAGCTGGCTGCGCCATCGGCAGGAAAAGCCCCTGCGCGACGGCGTGCTGAACATCTATGAGGTCCACCTGGGCTCCTGGCGCCGCCATGAGAACGGGGCGTGCTACAGCTACCGCGACAGTGCCGACGCTCTGGCCGACTATGTGAAGGACATGGGCTTCACGGCGGTGGAGCTGCTGCCTGTCACAGAGTACCCCCTGGATGACAGCTGGGGCTACCAATGCACCGGCTACTTTGCCCCCACCAGCCGCTACGGCACGCCGGAGGACTTCATGTACCTGGTGGACCGGCTCCACCGGGCGGGTCTGGCGGTGATCCTGGACTGGGTGCCCGCCCACTTCTGCAAGGACGACCACGGCCTGGCCCAGTTCGACGGCACCTGCCTCTATGAGTACAGCGATCCCCTCAAATGGGAGCACGCCGGCTGGGGCACCCGGGTCTTCGACTTCGGCAAAAACGAGGTCCGCAGCTTTCTGATCTCCTCGGCCGCCTTCTGGCTGCGGCAGTATCACATCGACGGATTGCGCGTGGACGCGGTGGCCTCCATGCTGTACCTCAACTATGATCGCGGCGACGGCAACTGGCGCCCGAATATCTACGGCGGCCACGAGAATCTGGAGGCCATCTCCTTCCTGCAGCAGCTCAATGATACGGCCCGTGCCGTGGCCCCCGGCGCCATCACCATCGCCGAGGAGTCCACCGCCTGGCCCAAGGTGAGCCATCCCACCGCCGACGGCGGCCTGGGCTTTGACCTGAAGTGGAACATGGGTTGGATGAACGATGTGTGCCACTATCTGAAGATGGACCCCTTTTTCCGGCAGTACCACCACAAGGACGTCACCTTCTCCATGATATATGCCTTCTCCGAGCACTTCGTCCTGTCCCTGAGCCACGACGAGGTGGTGCACATGAAGGGCTCCCTCCGGGGCAAGATGCCCGGCGACGAGTGGCGCCAGCTCTCTGGCGTCCGCGGCTTTTACACCTATATGCTCTGCCACCCCGGCAAGAAGCTCTCCTTCATGGGGGCGGAGCTGGGCCAGTGGCACGAGTGGGACTTCCAGGGCCAGCTGGACTGGTATCTCCTGGACTATGAGCCCACCGCCCGGACCCACGCCTGTATCCGGGCGCTGAACCGATTCTACAAGAAGCACAGACAGCTGTGGGAGAACGACGAGGACTGGAACGGCTTTGAGTGGCTGGTGGCCGACGACAACCGGAACAACGTGCTGGTATTCGTGCGCCGGGACCGCGGCGGCCACGAGCTGATCTGCGCAGTGAACTTCTCCCCGGAGACACGGGAGGACTACCGCTTCGGCGTGCCCCCCAAGGCCCGGTATGAGGAGCTGTTCAACACGGATGACGCCGCCTGGGGCGGCAGCGGCGTGGTAAATGACGCGCCCATCCCCACCGAGGCCATCCCGTCCCACGGAAAGGACCAGTCCATCTCACTCCGTATCCCGCCTCTCGGCGCGGTGATCCTCCGGGGCGAGGGCCATTTCAGCGCAACGAAAAAGGAAAAGCAATAAGTTTACATAATTGAGATCGCTGTGGAAGAAAGGATGAATGCACCATGAAGAAAGAATGTGTGGCCATGCTGTTGGCCGGCGGACAGGGCAGCCGCCTGTACGTTCTGACCGGTGACATGGCCAAGCCCGCCGTCCCCTTCGGCGGCAAGTTCCGCATCATTGATTTTCCCCTGTCCAATTGCACCAACTCCGGCATCGACACCGTGGGCGTGCTGACCCAGTACCGGCCCCTGGAGCTGAACAGCTACATCGGCAACGGCCAGCCCTGGGAGCTGGACCGGATGGACGGCGGCGTCCATATCCTGCCGCCCTACCAGAGCGCCACCGGTGCCACCTGGTACAAGGGCACTGCCAACGCCATCTATCAGAACATCGGCTTTGTGGATATGTACGATCCGGAGTACGTGGCGGTGCTGTCCGGCGACCATATTTATAAGATGGACTACTCCGACATGCTCCGCCGTCACAAGGACTCGGGCGCCGCGTGCACCATCTCCGTCATGGAGGTGCCCTGGTCCGAGGCCAGCCGCTTCGGCATCATGAACGTGGATGGCGAGGACAACATCACCGAATTCGCGGAGAAGCCCAAGGAGCCCAAGAGCAACCTGGCCTCCATGGGCATCTATATCTTCACCTGGCAGAAGCTGCGGCAATACCTGATCGATGATGAGGCGGACCCCAACTCCCAGAACGACTTTGGCAAGAACATCATCCCCAAGATGCTGCAGAGCGGGGAGAAGATGGTGGCCTACCGCTTTGACGGCTACTGGAAGGACGTGGGTACCCTGGACTCCCTGTGGGACGCCAATATGGACATGCTGTTGCCGGGCTCGGGGCTGAATCTGCTGGACAAGAAGTGGCCCATCTATGGCCGCACACCCGTCTGTCCGCCCACCTTTGTGGGGCCAAGAGCCGACGTGGGCAACAGCGCCGTGGCCAAGGGCTGCACCATCAACGGTGAGGTTAAGACCAGCGTGCTGAGTACCGAAACTTACGTGGGACAGGGTGCAGCCGTGACCTATTCTGTGGTGATGCCCGGCGCCGTCATCGAGGACGGCGCCCAGGTGTCCTACGCCATCATCGGCGAGAAGTGCCGCATCGGACGGGGCGCCGTGGTGGGCGCACCGCCGGAGAACACGGCGGATCCCGAACAGTGGGGCATCACCGTTCTGGGCCCCGGTACCGTAGTGAAGCCCGGGGAAAAGGTGGCCCCCAAAACCATGCTGGATAAGAGCCACAATGAGGAGGTGGAAGCATGAAAGGCATGCACGGAATTATCTTCTCCTACGAAAAGCCCACGGGCTTGCGGGAGCTGACCGATCACCGCGTCCACGGCTCCGTCCCCTTTGCCGGGGACTACCGGGTGGTGGATTTCATGCTCTCCAATATGGTCAACGCCGGCGTTACCGACGTGGGTGTCATCATGCACGGCAAGTGCCAGAGCATGCTGGACCACCTGGGCACCGGCAAGAGCTGGGATCTGAGCCGCAAAAACGGTGGTCTCACCCTGCTGCCCGCCTTTGCCTATGCCGAGCGGCGTGAGAGCGTGGGGCAGTTCCGGGGCAAGATGGAGGCTCTTGGCTGCGTAAAGGAGTATCTGGAGCATATCCGTCAGGATCACGTGGTGCTGGGCGACAGCGACCTGGTTATCAACATCCCGCTGCAGGACGTGCTGCGGGATCACCTGGCGTCCGGCGCCGATCTGACCGCGGTGTGCACCGCTCAACTGGGCGACAGCGCCGACACGTATTTCAAACTGGACGAGACGGGCCGCATCATTGATACCGTGCGTGATATCCACACACCGGAGGGCTACCGCTGCCTGAACATCTTTATCCTGAGCAAGGAGCTGCTGCTTCATCTGGTGGAGGACTGCGTGGCCCACAACCAGTACAGTCTCCGCGGCGGCGTGCTGCAGAGGCTGGGCGACCAGCTGCATATCCGCGCCTGGATCTGGGAGGGCTACGCTGCCCGCATCGACACCATTCAGGCTTACTTTGAACGCAGCATGGAGCTGCTGCGGCCGGAGATCCGCACCCAGCTGTTCTGTCCGGAGCGGCCCATCTTCGGCAAGGAGAACGACGCGCCCTCCAGCTACGTGGATCCCGACGGCCAGTGCGTCAACACCCTGATGGCCGACGGCTGCGACATCCGGGGCAGCGTGAAAAACTGTGTTTTGTTCCGCGGCGTGCAGATTGAGCCCGGCGCCAGCGTGGAGAACTGCATCCTCTGCAAAGGCACCGTGGTGAAAAAGAACGCTATTGTGCGCAACGTCATCACGGATAAGTACGTGACCATCCGGGAAAACGGAACGCTGATGGGTCACGCCACTTATCCGCTGGTCATTGCCAGAGGCGCGGAGGTATAAGATGAATATTCTGTTTGTAACCAGCGAGGCAGCCCCCTTTTGCAAAACGGGTGGCCTGGCCGACGTGGCCGGCAGCCTGCCGCCCGCGCTGGCCGCGGACCGAGAGGACCGGGTGGCTGTGATCCTGCCGCTGTATGGCCAGATTGGGGAGGAATGGCGCCAGAAGATGACCTTCCGCAAATACATCTATGTGGATCTGGCCTGGCGCCACCAGTACTGTGGCCTCTTTTCCCTGGAGCACCGGGGGGTGACCTGGTATTTCGTGGACAACGAGATGTATTTCCGCCGGGAGCGGCTGTACGGCGATTTTGACGATGGCGAGCGCTTCGCCTTCTTCAGCCATGCGGTGGTGGATCTGCTGCCCCATCTGGACGATATGCCCGACGTGGTGCACTGCAACGACTGGCAGAGCGCCGCCGTGCCTGTGTATATCAAGGACTACGCCGTGCGCGAGGAGATCTACAAGCACGTGCGCACCGTGTTCACCGTACACAACATTGAGTATCAGGGCTGGCTGCCCCCGACGGCCGTGGCGGATTTACTTGGCCTGGATCCCGGCTGGTGGGAAAGCGGCGCATTGCGCATGGGCGGCGGCGTGAACCTGATGAAAGCCGCGCTCCTGAGTGCCGATGCCGTGACCACTGTCAGCCCCACTTACGCCCGGCAGCTTCACGACAGCTACTATGCCCACGGACTGGAGGGCGTCATTGCCGCCGTGTCGGACAAGCTCACCGGTGTGCTCAACGGCATCGACGTGGAGAGCTTCAATCCCCGGACGGACAGGGCCATCCCCGCCCGGTACAATTCCCGTAATCTGGCCGGCAAGGCCATGTGCAAGCGGCGGCTGCAGGAGCAGCTGGGACTCAATCTGGAGGAGAACACTCCCGTGCTGGCCATTGTCAGCCGCCTGGTGGGGCACAAGGGCATGGACCTCATCTGCCAGGTGGCGGATGACATTATGTCAACTGGAACACAGCTGGTGGTGCTGGGCATGGGCGACCCGGGATATGAGGACTTCTTCCGGGATCTGCAGAGCCGGTATGGCGGCAGGGTGTGCGCCTGCATCACCTATTCCGACGCCCTGGCCCGCCAGATCTACGCCGGAGCGGACCTGTTTCTGATGCCGTCCAAGAGCGAGCCCTGCGGCTTGAGCCAGATGATCGCCATGCGATACGGCACGGTTCCCATCGTGCGGCAGACGGGCGGACTCAACGACTCCGTCCGCTCCTGCCAAGTGGGGCAGAAGGACGGCACCGGGTTTGTCTTTGCCCGCTATGACGCAGCCGACATGCTGGAGGTGATCCGCCAGGCGGTGGGGCTGTATCACAGCGACGACTTCGCCGTGGTGCGGCGCCGCGGTATGCTGGAGGACTTCAGCTGGAAGCGCAGCGCCGGAACATACCGCGAGATCTACGCAAAAGCGCTGGGAGAATGATCCCGGCTTTCAACAGGAGGAACCGATGAAGTATACCAAAGACCAATTGAAAGATCAGATCATCCAAAAGCTGCGCCTGACCTTCGGCTGCACCGAGGAGCAGGCCACCGACGGCGACATGATGAAGGCCTGCGCCATGGTTCTGCGGGACATCATGGCCCAGCGCGGCGTGGAGACCCGCCGCCGCACCGCCGATGAAGGCGGGCGCATGGTGCACTATATGTCCCTGGAGTTTCTGATGGGCCGAAGCCTAATGAAGAATGCCTACAACCTGGGGGTGGTGCAGGAACTCACCGACGCCATCAACGACCTGGGTTTCAACGCCGGCCGGATCTTCGACATGGAACCGGACGCCGGCCTGGGCAATGGCGGACTGGGCCGTCTGGCTGCCTGCTATTTGGACAGTCTGACCACTCTGGAGATCCCCGCCGCGGGCTACTCCATCTGCTACGAGCTGGGCATCTTCCGCCAGAAGATCGTGGAGGGCCGGCAGGTGGAGCTGCCTGACCAGTGGATGGGCCTGGGCGACGCCTGGCTGCTGCCCAAACCCCAGGACTCCGAGGAGGTCCATTTCGGAGGCCGCGTCCGCACCCGCTGGGACAACGGACATCTGATGGTGGTCCATGAGGACTACACCCGCGTTATGGCCATCCCCTGCGACATGGAGATCGCCGGCTATGAGACCGACCACGTGAACACCCTGCGGCTGTGGGAGGCCAAGTCCCCCCGCCCGGTGGACATGGCGCTGTTCAACCAGGGCCAGTATCTCCAGGCCGATGAGGAGCGGGCCATGGCTGACGCCATCTCCAAGGTGCTCTATCCAGAGGACAACCACTATGAGGGCAAGTCCCTGCGGCTCAAGCAGCAGTATTTCTTCGTCAGCGCCACCGTTCAGTCCATCACCCGCAAGCACATCCAGACCTACGGTACGCTGAAGAACTTCCACGAGAAGAACGTGATCCAGATCAACGACACCCATCCCGCCCTGGTGATCCCGGAGCTGATGCGTATCCTCATCGACGACGCCGGCATGAGCTGGGACGATGCGTGGCACATCACCACCAACTCCGTGGCCTACACCAACCACACCGTGCTGGCCGAGGCCCTGGAGGTCTGGCCCCAGAGCCTGATGGAGACGCTTCTGCCCCGTGTGTGGCAGATCATTCAGGAGATCTCCCACCGCTATCAGGCGAAGATCGAAGAATACTACCACGACAGTGCCAAGACCGCCAAGATGGCCGTTATCTGGGACGGCCACGTGCGCATGGCCAATCTGTGCATTGCCGGCGGCATGGCCGTCAACGGTGTCAGCGCACTCCACTCCGACATCCTGCGCAACAACGTGTTCCGCGAGGCGGCGGCCATGGAGCCGGAGAAGTTCAAAAACGTCACCAACGGCATCGATCACCGCCGCTGGCTGGCCCAGATCAACCCCGGCCTG
>CAMVMU010000028.1 GCA_947168655.1 uncultured Oscillospiraceae bacterium | reverse complement strand
GCCCTTATAGGGCTTAGTCAAACCTCCGGCTTAGCCGGAGGTTTTGATTATTCAAAATGATTCCGGAACCATGTCCACGGCTCGTCATGAGGCGGGGCAAGGCGGAACTCCATGGGCTCTTCACGCTCCGGATGAACAAATTCCAACCGGTATGACCACAGGGCAATGGGCAGCTCCTCTCCGCCGACACCGTATTTTCTGTCTCCCGCCAATGGCCAACCCCTGCTGGCAAACTGCACCCGAATCTGATGTGTCCGGCCCGTTACCAGACAAATGCTGACAAGGGAAAATCCTTCACATCTACTGAGAACACGGTACCTCAGCCGTGCATCCCGCACATCGGGTCCGGGAACATGGGAGACATAGGTGAGGCGGCGGATTTTATCTCGTCCCAAAAGATCGACAAGCGTTCCGGACACAGGAGGATCGCCGTGTACCACCGCCAGATATTGTTTCCGAAAGCGTCCATCTCTGATCTGCTCGCTGAGCAGCGAGGCGGCCTTAGCGCTTTTGGCAAACACCATCAGACCCGATACCTGGGCATCCAGCCGGTGGACGGTGCGGATGCAGTCCGTACCCAATTCCCTGCGCAGCAGCTCCGGCATGCCGCCTGGCTGGTCTGTGCTGAGGATCCCTGCGGGCTTGACAGCCACCACGATCCGCTTGTCAGAATAGATAATCTCCATAGCACTCATACGTGATAATAGTGCTTCGTGCAGTTATCCCAATGGACGCTGATGCGTCCCATGTCCTCCAGATAGAGGAGGAAACTGCCGAAGTTGCGGCGAATGACGCCCAGCTTGAAGTCGTTATGAGTGCGAAATCCCATGGCCTCGGACAAAACGCTGCGCCACTGGTCGGCGGTCATGCCGTCCGCCAGACAGTCCAGCAGTTCCCGTGCCTTCCGGTGGTAAAACGCCAAATTGGCATCCACGGTGGGGCCAATGTCGCCTTCGATTACGTCGTGGTGGGCCAAAATGTATGCCCGGCAACCCAGGGTGCGGACCTTCTCCTTGCTCTTAAGGTCATCTTCAATGCACATGGATGTTGGCAGTTTGGAAGCTCTTAGCGTGTCGGGGCCGATGAGACAGTCGGCCAGATACGCCACGTTGTCAGGTGTGATGATACCGATCTGTCCCGCTGCGTGACCCGGCAGCTGCACGATTCCGAAGTCCGCGCCGCAGAAGCAGACGTGATTGTCATTCCGACCGATGATAACGTCGGTAGGGAAGCATTCCTCGGAAAACCATTCCCGACACTGGGCGTATGTGGTGTAGGGGTAGTTGGCGTGATATGCCTCCGGTGTCGCGGCGATGCCCGCCTCAATGATCTGGGCACAAGTCAGAGCGGACCAGCGCGCGCGGAGATGGGCTGTGTTGCCGCTGTGATCATAATGGGCGTGAGAGCAGAAGATACCCTTGACGGTGAAGCCGTTGTCGGCAATGAGGGCGTCCAGATCCTCCCGGTCTGTCCGGCGGACACCGGAATCCATCAGTACGATATCCTGCTCATTGAGACGATACAGCCCTATGACGGCGCCTTTGCCTTCGATTGCGTAAGTGTCTCCGCAGATATGCCGCAATTCCATGGAAGATCCCTCCTGTAAAAACTCACTATATTATACACCGGAAACGTTAAAATACAAGATTTGGTGTCGGAATTGCAGCGGCGGAACGAAATCGGGAAAAAATATTTCTTTACCCCCTATGCAAAAGAAGAAAAATAAGGTAAAATACATGGGAATAATTAAGAGGGAGGCGTCGTATGCAGGAACCGATTTACAAGCGGGTGCTGCTGAAAATCAGCGGTGAGGCTCTGGCTGGCGACAAGCATTTCGGCCTGGACTTCAACGTGATGGGTCAGGTGGCTGACGTCATTAAAGAGTGTGTTGCCATGGGCGTCCAGGTGGGTATCGTTATTGGCGGCGGCAACTTCTGGCGCGGTGTGAAGAACGGCGAGGGCTACATTGAGCGCACTCGCGCCGACCATATGGGAATGCTGGCCACCGCCATGAACTGCATGGCCATGGCAGACGTTCTGGAACAGAAGGGCGTCGACGTCAGGATCCAGACTGCCCTTGAGATCCGCGAGGTGGCGGAGCCCTATATCCGCGCCCGCGCCATCCGCCATCTGGAGAAAGGGCGAGTGGTCATCTTCGGCTGCGGTACCGGCTGTCCGTTTTTCTCCACCGACACAGCCGCTGTGCTGCGCGCGGCGGAGATCAATGCTGACGTGATCCTGCTGGCCAAGAACATCGATGGCGTCTATGACAGCGACCCTGCCAAGAACGCCAATGCCATCAAGTTCGATTCCATAACCTATGACGATGTGCTGGCCAAGCATCTGGCTGTGATGGATTCCACCGCCACAAGCCTGTCTATGGATAACCACATTCCCGTTCTGGTGTTTGCCTTGAAGGATCCCTACAACATCGTCCGTGTCATCCGGGGCGAGAAGTTGGGAACGATCGTGAAGGAATAATCCGCCATACAGAGAAAGGAAGGTTGATTTCTATGCTGAAAGATGAATACAAGATCTACGAAGAAAAGATGCGCAAGAGTATCGAGTCGGTTGCCAACGATTTCGACGCCGTGCGCGCCGGCCGCGCAAACGCTGCTGTACTCCACCGCATCAACGTCGATTACTACGGCACCCCCACACCCATCCAGCAGATCGCTGCTGTGGGCACTCCCGATCCTCGCATGCTGGTGATCACCCCGTGGGACGTCTCCGCCCTGCGCGCCATTGAGAAGGCGATCCAGGAGTCCGATCTGGGCATCAATCCCCAGAATGACGGCAAGTGCATTCGCCTGGCTTTTCCCCAGCTGACGGAGGAGCGCCGCAAGGAGCTGGTCAAACAGATCCGCAAGTACGCCGAGAACGGCAAGGTGGCCGTGCGGAATATCCGCCGCGATGCCATTGAGAACTTCAAGAAGCAGCAGAAGGCATCCGAGATCACAGAGGACGAGCTGAAGATCGCGGAGAAGGATTTGCAGAAGCTGACCGACGACAGCTGCAAGGAGCTTGACAAGCTGCTGGATGCCAAGGAAAAGGAACTGATGAGCGTCTGATGGCGCTGTTCCAACGAAAAGAAAACCGTACGGCGGGGCAGGTGGACATGAGCCGCCTTCCCCGCCATATCGCTATCATTATGGACGGCAACGGTCGTTGGGCGAAGCAGCGCGGTCTGCCTCGCACTGCCGGCCATAAGGTTGGCGCAGAGACCTTTCGCAGGATCGCCACGTACTGCAAGGATCTGGGCGTTGAATATCTAACTGTTTATGCGTTTTCCACAGAGAATTGGAAGCGCCCGATGGAAGAGGTCTCCACAATCATGGGGCTCTTGAAGCAGTATATGCTGGAGGCCATCGACTCCATGGAGCGTGATCAGATCCGTCTGCGTTTTCTCGGCGATCTGAGCGCTATCTCCCCGGAGCTGCAGGCGCTTGTGGATCGCACCAACGCCATTTCCGAGCATATCCATGGATTCCAGGCCAACGTGTGCCTGAACTATGGGGGGCGGGATGAGATCCTCCACGCGGCCAGAGAGTGTGCTGCGGCGGGGGAGGAGATAACAGAGGAGAATTTCTCCCGGCATCTCTACTCCGCCGGAATCCCCGATCCGGAGCTGATCATCCGCCCCAGCGGAGAGGTCCGACTCAGCAATTTCCTGTTATGGCAGTGCGCTTACAGTGAGTTTTATTTCTGTGATACGCTTTGGCCGGATTTCGATGAGCGTGAGCTGGATAAGGCCATTATCGCCTATCAGAAGCGCGACAGGCGCTTTGGAGGCGTGAAGTAAGGAGATCGATCATGTTAAAGAGAATTCTGGTGGCCGTGGTGGGCGTGCCGTTTCTTCTTGCGGTGCTTGTTGTCGCCCCGGAATGGGCGACATATGCGCTTCTGTGCGGACTGTGCATCATTGCAGCGCATGAGTTGATGAGCGCCGTTTGCGGCAAGGAAAAGACCCACCGCTGGTGGGGGCTTGCCGGTACGCTGGCTGTATTTGTGCTGACCACTGTCTTTTTTGGGGACAGCCGATTCGCTGACACACCTGTGCGTGGGATGTTCCCCTTTTTTGTAGCGGCTTTGCTGGTGCTGCTCTTTGTGATCCTGGTGACGCAGTACGGCAGGGAGGACGCACTGTCCCTTATTGATATCTGCACCGTTCTCCTGGCCGGCGTCGCAATCCCGCTTGCACTCTCCTGCCTGCTGCGTCTTCGCCTGATGGAGATGGGGAGCGGGCTGGTTTTGATCCCGCTTGTGGCTGCATTTTGCAGCGATACCATGGCTCTGTTTGCGGGAATGGCGTTCGGGAAACACAAACTCGCCCCACTGGTCAGTCCCAAGAAAACAGTGGAGGGGTCCTTGGGCGGTCTGATTGGCGGCATGGCCGGCATGGTGCTGTTTCGCATCATCTTTTTCCTGTGCACGGAGATCCAGCTCAACATCCTCTGGTGTGTGTTCCTGGGCTTTGTGGGCGCGGCAATGGGACAGCTTGGCGACCTGGTGTTTTCTGCTGTCAAGCGTGAATTCGGCATTAAGGATTACGGACGGCTGCTCCCGGGACACGGCGGTGTGCTGGATCGGTTTGACAGCGTGATTTTTGCCGCTCCGGTGATCTGGCTGATCATCTGCAGCATCCATCTGTGGGAGAGCTGATATGACAAAAACAATTTCCATTCTCGGATCTACCGGCTCCATCGGGCGGCAGACGCTGCAGGTGGCTCAGGAGCTTGGCCTGCGTGTTGCCGCGCTCACCGCTAACACACAAGTGGACCAGATGGAACGGCAGGTGAGGCGATTCTGCCCCATCCTTGCGGTTATGATGGATGAGGATGCAGCAATTGAGCTTCGAGCGAGGCTCTCAGATGTGCCTGTCCGTGTGTTGTCCGGTGAAGCAGGGATGATGGCAGCCGCTTCACTGGATGAGGCGGATACTGTTGTTATGGCCGTAGTTGGCAGCGTTGGACTGCGTCCCACCCTTGCCGCCATTGAAAAGGGCAAACGCATCGCGCTGGCCAACAAGGAAACGCTGGTATGCGCCGGTGAATTGGTGATGGACGCGGCGGATCGTTTTGGCGCTCAGATCGTCCCGGTGGACAGTGAACACTCCGCTATCTTTCAGAGTCTGCAGGGCTGCCGCGACCGCAGCGAAATCAGGCGACTGATTCTGACCTGCTCCGGCGGCCCGTTTTTTGGAATGAGCCGGGAGAAGCTGGCTGGCGTAAAACCTGCCGATGCGCTGAAGCACCCGAACTGGACCATGGGCGCAAAGATCACCATTGACTCGGCGACGCTGATGAACAAGGGCCTGGAGATTATTGAGGCCATGCGGCTTTACCGCCTGCCTGTGGAGCAGGTGGATGCTGTAATACACCGCCAGAGCATCATTCACTCTTTGGTGGAGTTTCGGGATGGTGCCATGATTGCCCAGTTGGGTACGCCGGATATGAAGCTGCCCATTCGCTACGCCTTCACCTGGCCCAATCGGGCAGCTTCGCCGGATGATCCGCTGGATCTGCTGACCTGCGGCGCATTGACGTTCCACGCGCCGGATATGGAGGCGTTCCCGTGCCTTCGCATCGCACGGGAATGCGCCGCAGTCGGCGGCACCGCCTGCGCCATCATGAACGCAGCCAACGAGGAGGCTGTGATGGCCTTTCTGCGTGGGGAACTGGGGTTCAACGACATTCCCCGTCAAGTGAAGCGGGCGCTTTCCGCTGTCGCGGTGAAATATAGCCCCTCACTGGAGGATATACTGGAAGCAGACCGCATGGCCCGGGAGGCCGTGCGGAATCGATAGAAGGAACGGGATCGTATGGTTTATATTCTTGCAGCAATTCTCATTTTCGGCGTGTTGATCGGCGTCCATGAGCTGGGCCATTTTCTGGCTGCCAAGGCCTGCGGCGTCCGGGTCAACGAGTTTGCCATCGGCATGGGTCCGGCCATTTTCAAAAAACAGAAAGGCGAGACACTGTACGCACTGCGTCTTTTTCCCATCGGCGGCTTTTGTGCCATGGAGGGCGAGGAGGAGGACTCGGAGGATCCCCACGCCCTCAACAATCAGGGTTTCTGGAAAAAGCTGCTGATCTATGCAGCCGGCGCTTTCATGAACTTCCTCACCGGCTTTATCATCATCCTGTGCCTCTATGCCGGATTCAAGAGTTTTCCCACGTCCACCATCGCTTCCTTTGAGCCGGATTGTCCGCTTCAGGGTGAAAACGGTTTGCAGGAGGGGGATACCATCCTGTCTATCAACGGCGAGCGTGTTTACGTCAGCGGCGACGTGTCCTTTTTACTGGGGATGAGCAAGGACAATTCCTACGATCTCGTGGTCCGGCGCAATGGACAGCGTGTGGCGCTGAAAGATTTCCCCATGGAACTGCGTGAGTATCCCGACGGAAACGGCGGAACGATCATGCGCTATGGCTTCAGCCTCGCCTACAAGGAAGCCTCCTTGGGCAACCACATCTCCTATAGCTGGAACAACGCCATGGACTTTGTGCGCATGGTGCGTCTGAGCATCCAGATGCTGCTCACCGGCCAGGCGGGGATCAAGGACCTGAGCGGCCCTGTCGGCATCGTGTCCACCATCACCGAGGTGGGGGAGAAGTCGGAGTCGGTCCGCGCCGCCATTGATAACATCGCCTACTTTGCCGCGCTGATCGCGGTGAACCTGGCGGTGATGAATCTGTTGCCTCTGCCCGCGCTGGACGGCGGCAAGATATTCTTTCTTGTCATCAACGCGCTGGCCATGCTGTTGTTCAAAAAGCAGATTCCCGCCAAGTATGAGAACTATATCCACTTTGC
This sequence comes from uncultured Oscillospiraceae bacterium, assembly GCA_947168655.1. Classification (GTDB taxonomy): domain Bacteria; phylum Bacillota; class Clostridia; order Oscillospirales; family Oscillospiraceae; genus Vescimonas. Next base: position 15,811 of record CAMVMU010000028.1, on the reverse strand, counting down.
AGGTTTGATCCTGCTGCTTGGCCTGATGCTGTTTGTCACCTTCCACGACGTGTGGAAGCTGTTTACCTGAGGAGTGAAGCCATGAGCAAGCAGATCCATGTGGGTAGCGTTGCCGTGGGCGGCGGCGCGCCTGTATCCATCCAATCCATGTGCAATACCCCCACCGGCGATGTGGAGGCAACTGTCGCCCAGATTATGCGTCTGGAGGAAGCCGGGTGCCAGATCATCCGCGTGGCAGTGCCTGATATGGATGCCGCGCGGGCAGTGGGCGAGATCCGCAGTCGGATCCATATCCCGCTGGTGGCGGATATTCATTTCGATTACAAACTGGCCCTTCAGTGCGTGGAGAGCGGCATCGACAAGATCCGCATCAACCCCGGCAACATCGGCAGTCACGATAAAGTGCGTGCCGTGGCTGACGCCTGCCGGGAGCACGGGATCCCCATCCGCATCGGCGTTAACAGCGGTTCTCTGGAAAAGAATCTGCTGGCGAAGTACGGCGGTGTCACAGCGGAGGCTATGGTGGAGAGCGCCATGGGTCACGTTCATCTTTTGAATGACTGCAACTTTGACGATATCTGCATCAGTGTGAAGTGCTCCCGCGTCCCAGTCAATATGGAGGCCTACCGCCTTCTCCGTGAGCGGACGGACTACCCCCTCCATCTGGGCGTCACAGAGGCTGGCACGCCGTCTATGGGCCTGCTGAAGTCCGCCATCGGCATTGGCGGTCTTCTTTGCCAGGGCATCGGCGATACTTTGCGCGTCAGCCTGACGGCGGATCCGGTGGAGGAGATCCGTGCGGCGAAAGATATTCTTGCTGCCTGCGGGATCCGGCAGACCGGGCCTAATCTGATTGCCTGCCCCACCTGCGGCAGAACGGCCTATGATATGATCCCCATCGCACGTGAGGTGGAGCGGCGTCTGAAAGACTGCACGAAATCCATCACCGTAGCGGTCATGGGCTGCGTGGTAAACGGGCCGGGAGAGGCCGCCGCCGCGGACGTCGGCATTGCAGGAGGAAAGGGAGAAGGGCTGTTGTTCCGTAAAGGAGAAGTGCTTTACAAAGTACCTCAAGAAAGACTTGTGGATGCATTGATGGAAGAGATAGAGAAGCTTTGAGAGAAGAGAGATTTCATGGCAGATAAAAGACCCTTTTTTGATTTTTTTGATAGCTTTGTCCCACCCCGCGAGCTTCGGCTGCTGCTTCACGATGCCCGCGTTGCAGGCGGTATGCTGGATCGCGCTTCCAGAACTATGGACGTGGAAATTGAGCTGCCCGCCCCCATTCCGGAGGCGGGTCTTGACGCACTGCGCCAGATGCTGGAGGAGCATTACCAGCTTAAGCACCTGCATCTGAACACCCGAGTCACGTCCGGCGACCAGAAAAGCGGCGGAGAAGCGGTCATTCTCGGGAAGGAGATCCGCGGTAACGTCATATCCATGGAAGGTTTAAACCCCAAGATGGGCGTAGTTGTGGTCGAGGGCAAAGTGTTCGCGCTGGAAATCTACGAGACACGACGTCCCGGAAAATGGCGCATGAATCTGGAAATGACGGATTACCAAAGCGCTGTGACAGTCCGCAAAGAAATGGGCGAGAAGGAGGCGGCTGACCTGGAGAAGACCATCAAGACGGGTATGTGGCTCCGTGTCCAGGGAAAAGTTGAGCTGACGTGGGACGGCAGGGACGTTCAGATCAGTCCCGTCAATATGATGCGCATCGCGCACGCCGAGCGAAAAGATTCTGCCCCGGAAAAGCGGGTAGAGCTGCATCTGCACACCCAGATGTCCAATATGGATGCGTTGACCAAAACCGAGAACGCCATCAAGCGTGCCATTGCCTGGGGGCATCCTGCCATCGCCATCACCGATCACGGTGTGGTACAGTCTTTCCCGGATGCCTGGCATTCAGCGGGCAGTAAAATAAAAATACTTTACGGCATGGAAGGCTACTTCATCAACGATCTGGATGACCGCGTGGTGGTGCACGGCGGGCAGGACCAGCCTTTTGCTGATGAGATCGTTTGCTTCGACATTGAAACCACGGGATTGAACGTGAAAAAAGAGGCCATTACCGAGATCGGCGCCGTGGTGCTGAAAAATGGCGAGATCACGGACCGGTTCCAGACGTTTGTTAACCCGGGCAGGGCGCTGCCTCCCGATATCGTGGGTTTGACGGGGATCACTGACGCCATGCTGTGCCAGGCCCCGCAGCCGAAAGAAGCGCTGAAAGCTTTTCTGCAGTTTGTGAACGGACGCCCTCTGGCTGCCCACAACGCGGAGTTTGATATCAGCTTTATCCGCAAGAGCTGCGCTGAAGCCGGCCTGGAGTTTACGCCGACCTACGTGGATACGCTGATCCTCTCCCAGAACTTGCTGCCGGAGCTGAACAAGTATAAACTGGATGTGGTTGCTGAATACCTGGATCTGCCGGCATTCAATCACCACCGCGCCAGCGACGATGCGGCCATGGTGGGTTACATGCTGATTCCGTTTTTTGAGCGGATGCAGCGAGAATTGGGAATCAACCGTCTTCAGCAGATCAACGATGAGATGCTGAAGCTGCGGCCCCGGGGCGGAAAAAACAACCGCCGTCCCAAGCACATTATCCTGCTGGCCAAGAACAAGCTGGGACTAAAACACCTTTTTCAGTTGATTTCTCTGTCCAATCTGAAGTATTTCCACAAGAGACCGATCATCCCCAAAACCGAGCTTGTGACGCATCGCGAAGGCTTGATTATCGGTTCGGCCTGTGAAGCTGGCGAGCTGTTCCAGGCCATGACGGACGGACATAAGGATTGGGATGAGCTCAAGCGCATTGCATCCTTCTATGATTATCTGGAGATTCAGCCGATCTGCAACAATGCCTTTATGCTCCGCAACGGATCCGCCACCTCGGAGGAGGAGCTGCGAGACTATAACCGCGCTATTGTCCGATTGGGTGAAGAACTGGGAAAACCGGTTTGCGCCACGGGGGACGTCCATTTTCTGGATCCGGAGGATGAGGTCTACCGCCGCATCCTGCTTACGGGCAATATGGTGAAGAAGGATGATCCGAAGAAGTACGAAAAACTGGCGGATATCAACGCTCCGCTGCCCCTGTACTTCAAAACCACAGATGAGATGCTGGAGGAGTTCAGCTATCTGGGCGAGGAGAAGGCCTATGAGGTTGTGGTGAAAAACACCCGCCATATTGCCGATCAGGTTGAAGTCATCGAGCTGCTGCCACAAGGACAGTTGTTCCCGCCGCGCCTGGAGAACTCTGAGCAGGAGCTGAACCAGCGGGTCTGGGATAAATGCCATGAGCTGTACGGCGAGAATCCGCCTCAGCTTATTGTGGATCGACTGAACGTAGAGCTGGGCGGCATTCTGGGCAAGTATGACGTGGTTTACATGTCTGCCCAGAAGCTGGTGCAGCGCAGCCTCGAAAACGGCTATCTGGTGGGTTCCCGCGGGTCGGTCGGTTCCTCGCTGGTTGCCTATATGTCCGGCATCACCGAAGTGAATTCGCTGCCGCCGCACTATCGCTGCCCACAGTGCAAGTATACGGAGTTTGACCAGAGCGGAGAGTACGGATGCGGCGCCGACATGCCGGACAAAACCTGTCCCCACTGCGGCACAAAGCTGGTGAAGGACGGCTTCGACATTCCCTTTGAGACCTTCCTGGGTTACGGCGGCGGCAAGGTGCCGGACATCGACTTGAATTTCTCCGGTGAATACCAGGCCCGCGCCCACCGCCATGCCATTGAGATGTTCGGCGAGACCCAGGTGTTTCGCGCCGGTACCATCGGTACCCTGGCGGAGAAAAACGCCAAGGGCTTTGTGCTGAAATACAAGGAGGAAAACGATCTGGAATTCGGCACGGCGGAGCTGGATCGCCTTGCCAAGGGCTGCGAGGGCGTGCGCCGTACGACGGGCCAGCACCCTGGCGGCCTGGTGGTGGTGCCCGACGACATGGACGTAGAGGACTTTACCGCTGTCCAGCATCCCGCCGACGATGTGAATTCCGATCAGAAGACCACCCATTTTGAGTACCACTGTATGGAGGATAACCTCCTGAAGCTGGACATGCTGGGACACGATGACCCCACGATGATCCGGATGCTGGAGAACCTCACCGGCGTCAATGCCCGTCAGATCCCCTTGGATGACCCTGACACCATGAGCATCTTCGTCAGTTCCAAGGTGTTGGGCTTTGAAGATGATCCCATTCTGGGGCCCACCGGCGCCGTGGCAATTCCCGAATTCAATACACGGTTCACACGCGGTATGCTGATGGACACAAAACCGACCAACTTCAACACCCTGGTTCGTCTGTCCGGCTTCTCCCACGGTACCGATGTGTGGCTGGGCAACGCCAGGGAACTGATCGTCGGTGGTACGGCGTCCGTTTTGGAAACGGTGGGCTGCCGTGACGACATCATGCTGTACCTCATCCGCATGGGACTGGAGCCCAAGATGTCCTTTAAGATCATGGAGGCCGTTCGAAAGGGCAAGGTGAAGAAGGGTTCCGCCGGTGATTGGCCCATGTGGGTGGAAAAAATGCACGATCACAACGTGCCCCAGTGGTACATCGACTCCCTGGCCAAGATCGGATATCTGTTCCCCAAGGCCCATGCCGTGGCCTACGTGATGATGGCTTTCCGTATTGCATGGTTCAAGGTTCATCGTCCGTTGGCGTTTTACGCCACGTTCTTTACCGTCCGCGCCAAGGCCTTTGACGCCGAGTACTGCTGTTCCGGCGTGGAGAATGTGAAGAAGAAGATCCGTGAGATCGAGAACAATAAGGACGCAACCGACGTGGAGCAGAACCTTCTGGTCACGCTGGAGGTATGCTATGAATTCTATCTCCGCGGTTTCCACTTTGACACCATCGACGTGATGAAATCCGACGCCACTGCGTTCCTCATTACGGAAAATGGGCTTCTTCCGCCGCTGATCTCAGTCCACGGATTGGGCGAGAGCGCGGCTCTGGATACGGTACAGAAGCGCAAAGGACAGGAGTTTATCTCCATTGAGGATTTTGCTATTTGCTGCAGCAAACTCTCCCAGACGCACATTGCGCAGCTCAAGGCGCTTGGCGCCTTCGGCGCTATGCCGGATACCAGTCAGCAGAGCCTGTTTTAACACGCAAATCATAAAGGACTGCGGAAACACAGTGTTTCCGCAGTCCTTTGCTCCATAGCAGACCTTTAATTGACGGCTTGTTTCTTTTTTGACGGGAATTGTATTTGCGCCAGAATGACGGCAACCAGCATCAGTGCGCAGCCAAGATACTCCCAGCCGGAGAGCCATTTGTGCTGGATCAAGGCATTGGAGATCACACCGAACACGGATTCCATGCTCAGCAGAATGGTGACAACAGTTGGATTTGTATCTTTCTGCGCCAGGATCTGCAGCGTATAGGCCACGCCGCTGGAGAAGATACCCACGTACAGGACGGGAATCGCCACGGATAAAAGGGCGTTCAGATCCGGCTTTTCCCATATCAGCGCGCCAATGGTGGAGAGGACGGCGGCAACGAAAAACTGCGCGCAGGAGAGCTTCATGCCGTCTACCGTGTCGGAAAAGTGGTCGATGATCAGAATATGGATCGCAAAGAAAAACGCGCACAAAAGGATCATCAGGTCACTGGCTTCAAGAGAAAAACCGTGTTCTAAAAAGCTTTTGCCGTCTTTTACCACACACAGCAGGAACAGGGCGGGAACAGCAAGCACGACGGCGATCCAGACGGGAAGGGGAACCTTCTTTTTCAAAAACAAACCAAGCAGCGGTACCAGAACCACGTACAGCGCGGTGATAAAGGCGGCCTTGCCCTCGTCCGTGCCGTCTACGATACCCGCCTGCTGAAAGTTGGAGGCCACAGCCAGTGCCGTGCCGCAGCACAGGCCGCCGATGATGAGCTGCCTGCGGGCGGTCTTTTTTTCAGCCGCTGTTGCGGAAGCGGTATTTTCCTTGCGAAACCGTCCGAACAGCCAGATGATAAGCAGCAATACGACCACTGCGATATAGGAGCGGGCGGCGTTAAAGGTCATGGGGCCGATATCCCGGCACATTCCCTGTGCCACAAAGGCGGTGCCCCAGATAAAAGCGGCCAGAAGAGGGAATACCACCTGACGGACCTGATTGTACTTCTTCATGTGCGTTCCTCTCTCTACGTCCTGCTGTTATTGTCCCCTTCGCTCGAAATGGGGTTTACGTGCCACTTGAACTTGCTCTCCGTTCCCTGAATGAGACGCTGAATGTTCCCGCGATGGCAGTATACAACCAGACCGGCAAGGATCACGCAGAGCACGAGGTATTTCCAGTTCCAGCCAAATACGAAAAGCGCGGATACCGGCATACTGGCAGACGCCATGATGGAGCCAAGGGACACATAACGTGTCAGCAGCCACAGCAGAAGGAACAGGCCCCAGGACACCAGTGCGATGCGCCAATCCAGAAACAGGACCAGCACGCCGCCGGATAGAATCCCCTTGCCGCCCTTGAAGCCGAAGAACACGGGGAAAATATGCCCCAGCTCACAGCCCAGACCTGCCAGCAGGATGCCAAGGGTCCAATCGTGGAACAGATAGTCGAACATAAATCCGCCGATGAGGGCGGCGATGACCGTCTTGCCCATGTCGATGGCGATGACCAGCAGCGCGTATTTGGCGCCATAGGTGCGGTAGAAGTTGGTGAGCCCCGCGTTGCCGCTGCCGTGCTTGCGGACATCATCTTTGATGATAAAGTGAGAGGTCATCACAGAGCCGTTGATGCACCCGAGAAAGTAGGAGACCAGAAGCACTACAGCTGCTACGAAATACCGAAACATCACGCGTCCTCCTCGCCTTTTTGACGAATGGAAAGAATAACAGGCGTTCCCTCCAAACCGAATACACCGCGGATCTGATTCTCCAGGTATCGCTGGTAGGAGAAGTGGAACAGTTTTTTGTCGTTGCAGAAGACTACAAAGTGGGGCGGTTTCACGCCCACCTGGGTCATATAGTAGATCTTCAGCCGGCGTCCCTTGTCGGTAGGGGGCTGAACACGGGTCTGGGCGTCAGCCAGCACGGAGTTGAGCATGCCGGTTGTAATGCGCATGGAAGCCTGCTCGTTGACGTAGTTGATGAGTTCGAAAAGCCGGCTCACCCGTTGTCCTGTGGCGGCGGAGATGAAGACAATGGGTGCGTAGGTCATATAACTCAGGTCCCGGCGAATCGCTTCCCGCATCCGATCCATGGTCTTGTCATCCTTTTCGATGAGATCCCATTTGTTGACCACGATGATGCAGGCCTTCCCGGCCTCATGGGCCAGCCCCGCCACCTTGGTATCCTGCTCGGTGACGCCGTCCTGGGCGTCGATCATAATGAGACACACATCGCTGCGCTCAATGGCCATGGTAGCGCGCAGGACGCTGTACTTCTCGATGCTGTCGTCTACCTTGGACTTCTTGCGCATGCCGGCGGTGTCGATAAAGTTGTACTTGCCCTGGGCATTCTCAAAATAGCTGTCAATGGCATCCCGGGTGGTGCCGGCCACATTGCTGACAATGACGCGCTCTTCACCCAGAATCTTGTTGGTGAGGCTGGACTTACCCACGTTGGGGCGTCCGATAATAGCCACCTGGATCACGTCGGACTCGTCCTCTTCCTCCTCCTGAGGAGGGAAGTACTTCAAACACTCGTCCAGCAGGTCGCCGGTGCCGTGGCCGTGGACGGCGGAGACGGCAATGGGATCGCCCAGGCCCAGGTTGTAGAACTCATAGAAATCCGGATCCACCGAGCCGGTGGAATCCATCTTGTTCACCGCAAGCACGATGGGCTTCTGGGACCGCTGCAGCATATAGGCCACCTCCTGGTCGGAGGCGGTCAAGCCGCTCTTGATATCCACGACGAAGATGATGACGGTGGCGTTTTCAATGGCGATCTGGGCCTGATCCCGCATAAAGGAGAGGATCTGGCTGTCGGTGCTGGGCTCAATGCCGCCGGTGTCCACCAGGGTGAACTTCCGCCCCAGCCACTCGCATTCGCCGTAGATGCGGTCACGGGTGACGCCGGGGGTGTCCTCCACGATGGAGAGACGCTGGCCGATCAGCTTATTAAACAGCATGGACTTGCCCACATTGGGGCGTCCCACGATGGCAACAACAGGTTTGGACATAGGGGTCACTTCCTTTTCGTTCAATGAGAGGGATTATAAGTATAGTATTCACTGTCATCCTCGGCGGGGCGGGACTCCTTCTTATGGCCGCTCAGGCCAAACATGGCGTCGCACAGCTCAAAGCCGTCCTGGGGCACAAAGGTAAGGGGAACACCCAGGGCGTCCTCCACCTGCTGGATGGTCACATCGTCGAGGAAGACGTTTTCGTGGTAGCGGAGCATATTGTCCGGCAGCAGCAGCCGCTGCCCCAAATCCCGCCCTTTCAGCTGGGCAATGAGATCCTGACCGGTAATGAGCCCGGACACCACAATCTGCTCGCCGAAAAACCGGTTCACAACGGGGATCACCTGCCCTTGCAGATCGGGGAACTGAGCCCGGGCAAGCTGCAACAGATGGCTCAGCATGGGGGCGGCGTCCAGCCCGGTGGCGATGGTGAAGGGGGATGCGCTCTGCGCTTCGTCCATCAACCGCAGGGCGGCTGTGAACTCGCTCTCCAGAAGCCGCAGCATGCCAACCCCGTTTTCCAGTTGGGCAAAGCTCTCATAAAAATCCTCATCGGGGAGGTCGCGGCCGGCCAGCAGATAGAACTCGTCGGAGCACCAGAAGATAGTGGTGCCGTATTTTTTTCGGCAGGTCTTTCCGAAGGCTTCCACCAGATCAATGACAGCTGCAGCCGATTGGGCATTGTATTGCTCTAAAGGATAGAGACCGTCCCGGTAGCGGGTGAGGCCCACGGGGACGATGGCCACACTGCTGACGCCGGGATACATCCCGGCCAGATCCTCCATGGTTCTTCGGAGGTTCGATCCGTCGTTGATGCCGGGGCACGCCACGATCTGGCAGTTCATGTGGATGCCGGCAGCGGAAAGTCGACGCATCACTTCAATGGACTCTCCGGCGCGGGGATTGCCCAGCATCTTTGCCCGCAGCTCCGGGTCCGTGGTGTGGACGGAGACGTTGATAGGGGAGATGCGCAGATCGATGATGCGCTGCACGGCACGGGGCGACATATTGGTCAGCGTGACATAGTTGCCCATCAGAAACGACAGACGGGCGTCATCGTCCTTAAAATAGAGGCTCTTGCGCAGACCCCTTGGCATCTGGTCCACGAAGCAGAAGATGCAGTTGTTGGCACAGGACCGGGCGCGATCCATGAGATAGGTTTCAAAGTTCAGACCGAGATCCCGACCCTCTTCCTTATGGATACGCACCGTGTGCTCCGTCCCGTCCTGTCGTCGCAGCAGAAGCACTGCCAAAGGATCATACCCGTAAAACCGGTAGTCCAGCACATCCACAATCCGATGGCCGTTGATGGCCATCAGCTGCTCACCTGGCGCAATATGTGCCCTGGCGGCAGGGCTGTGGGGATCCACGGATGTGATGACGGTACTCATGGGCAGTTGACCTCGTAATTGAGTAGTAGAATTGATTGGACACTAAATCACTTTATTATAACCAGAAATTGGCTCTTTTGCAAGAGCACGTCAGGAAAACGACAAAAAAGCAGGGAGGGAAGACGGATCTTCCCTCCCAACAAGGACACACGGATGGATTACTTGCCTGCGGCCACGGACTTGATGACCTTGACCTCACGGCCGTTATAGGTACCGCACTCCGGGCACATTCTGTGGGGCAGATGCAGCGCACCGCACTTGGGGCATGCCACCAGACCGGGAGTCGCCAGCTTCCACACGGAGCTGCGTCTCTTATTGCGTCTTTGTTTGGATACTTTTCCCTTAGGGACTGCCATGTTGACACCTCCTTGGTCTTAACTGCCGGAGCAGTAATTTAAAATGTTCACTCAATCGTTCTGCTCCAGCAGCTTTGCAAGCTTTGCAAGCCGGGGATCGACTTGCTTTTTGCACCGGCAGCTCTCGCGGTTCAGATTGGCGCCGCAGCCGCCGCACAAGCCTTTGCAGTCAGGCGAGCATAGGTTTTTGGTGTCCATACTGAGGATGAATGCTGTACGGGCCAGATCGGAAAGATCCACCTCGTCCTGTTCCAGCAGGATGATATCGTCGTTTTCGTCCGTTGCTTTTTCCTCTGCCAAAATGCAGGAGTAGGGAACGGATTTCTCCCGGTCGAATTCATCCAGGCACCGGTCACATACGCAGTGCAGCGTTGTTTGCGCCTGCAATTCGCAAAGCAGCATACCGGCCTCATTCCGCACGCGGCCTTCCACAATAACCGGGCGACAGACGGGCTTTGATCCGCCAAAATCCAGATCGCTCAAATCCATCTCAAAACGGAAATCCTGACTGGCTCCGGGGGTATGAAGCAGCTTGTTGACGTTCAGACGCATAGTTCACCTCTTAATGACACGAATGATATTATAGTAGATGAGAAAATACTTGTCAAACATTTTTTCACAATTATTTTGACTTTTTTCAAAAATCAGGTAGAATGGAAGCAAATCCGGAAAGGAGGGCGGAATCATGCGGGAACTGACGATCGGGAAAAACGATGCGGGTCAGCGACTGGACCGTTTTGTGGCTAAATCGCTGCCGCTTCTGCCCTCTGCGCTGCTGCAGAAATACATCCGTCTCAAGCGGATCAAATGCAACGGCGCCCGGGCTTCACGGGACCAGAGACTGCAGGAGGGCGACGTGCTGCAGCTCTATATCAACGACGAGTTTTTTGATCAGCCCCGGGAGGACAATATGTTCCTCACCTTGTTCAAGCCCAATCTGGATATTGTCTACGAAGATGAAAACATCATGCTTTTGAATAAACGTCCGGGTTTGGTGGTCCACGCTGACGAGACGGAAAAGGTCAATACCCTCATCAACCACATCCAAGCGTACCTCTATCAGAAGCGCGAGTGGAACCCACGGTGGGAAAACGCGTTTACTCCGGCGCTTTGCAACCGCATTGACCGCAACACCGGAGGCCTTGTCATTGCGGCCAAGAACGCCGAAACACTGCGGATCATCAATGATAAAATCCGAAACCGTGAGATTGAAAAGCGGTACCTGTGCATCACGGTTGGACGACCCAAACCTCCGGCGGGTACCATTGAGTGCTTTTTGCTGAAGAATGAGACGAAGAACACAGTCCGTGTCTTTCATAAACCCGTTCCCGGCGGAAAGACGGCGGTGACCCACTATGAAACATTGAAAACCAGAGATGAGCTGAGTCTGGTGGAGGTGTCTTTGGAGACGGGGCGCACCCATCAGATCCGCGCCTCTTTTGCCGATCTGGGCTGCCCACTGCTGGGCGACGGAAAGTACGGCAGGGGAGAGGTGAACCGTCGCTACGGTGAAACGAGACAGGCGCTGTATTCATACAAGCTGACCTTCGATTTCCCCACAGATGCCGGCCTTTTGAATTATCTGCGCGGCCGCAGCTTCACGGTGGAGGATGTGCCGTTTCGGGCAAAATATTTTGAAAAAAACTGAATTTCAAATAACGGACGGGGATTTGCACGGCTGCATGCAGATCCCCGTTGTTTTATACGTAAAAAAGTGCATTAATTTTCCCCAACTCCATTGACATTTTGTCACATTTTTTATATATTGTAGCTGCCAAATTTCAACGGAAAAATACAGCCCCGCTTTGGGCCGGGCTTTGAAGGCGAGAGGCGGCGCATTACACAATGAACGGGGGAGGATAAATGTCCAAAGAGTTGATTCGTCTGCACGATCTGTGCATGGCGTATGACGACGAGCTGGTTCTCGATCACATCAATCTTTATATTAAGGATTCCGAATTCCTCACACTTCTGGGCCCCAGCGGCTGTGGCAAAACCACGACGCTGAGGATCATTGGCGGTTTCACGACACCCACGTCGGGAGACGTCACCTTTGACGGTGTGAGGATTAATGATGTCCCGCCGCACAAGCGGCAGATCAACACGGTGTTTCAGAAGTACGCCCTGTTCCCGCATCTGGACGTATATGAGAACATCGCTTTCGGCCTGCGTATTGCCAAGGTACCCGCTCAGGAGATCGAGGAGCGGGTCATGGAGATGCTGGAGGTCGTCAGTCTGAAAGGCTTTGAGCGCCGCCGCGTGGATCAGCTCTCCGGCGGCCAGCAACAGCGTGTGGCTATCGCCCGCGCCCTGGTGAACCGTCCAAAAGTGCTTCTTCTGGATGAGCCTCTGGGTGCGCTGGATCTTCGCCTGCGCAAGGATATGCAGATCGAGCTGAAGCGTATCCAGCAGCAGATGGGCATCACGTTCATATATGTCACACACGATCAAGAGGAAGCCTTGACCATGTCCGATACCGTGGTGGTGATGGACAAGGGCCGCATCCAGCAGATCGGGTCCCCAGAGGATATCTACAACGAGCCCACCAACGCCTTCGTGGCGGATTTTATCGGCGAGTCCAACATTCTCAACGGCACCATGGTCCGGGACGGCGTTGTGCGTATGTACCGGAAGGAATTCCCCTGCGTTGACGGCGGCTTTGCCCCCAATGAGCCGGTTGACGTTGTCATCCGCCCCGAGGATATCGACATCGTACCCGTGGATCAGGGCCAGCTGGTGGGCACCGTCACCAATGTGACCTTCAAGGGCATGCAGTATGATATCATTGTGGATCTGGGCGGCTTCAAGTGGCTGATCCAGACCACCGATCACTCCCCGGTGGGCTCTCAGGTGGGCGTTAAAATCGACCCGGACGGCTTCCATATCATGAAGAAGAGCGAATACTCCGGTATGTTCGGCGACTATTCCTCCTATTCCGAGGAGTATGAGGAGCTGGCTGACGTCAGCGCGCTGGAAGAGGGGGAGAGCGGGGATGAAGAATAAGCTCTCCCGGTTCGCCGTGCCCTACGTGGTGTGGATGGCGATCTTTGTTGTGGCGCCCATCGTCATCATGGTGATCTACGCCTTCACATCCCAGAACGGCGGATTCACATTCCAGAATTTCATAAAAATGGGCGACTATGCGGAGGTCTTTCTCCGTTCCTTTAAGATGGCTCTGATCGCTACTGCCATTTGCCTTCTGATCGGCTATCCCGCGGCCTATCTCATGAGCCGTGAGGGACCCGGCTTTCAGCGCACCGGCATGGTGCTGATTATGCTGCCCATGTGGATGAACTTCCTGCTGCGGACCTATAGCTGGATCACCATTCTGGACAACAACGGCCTTCTCAACCAGCTGTTCCAGAAGATCGGCCTGATCACACTGTATAACAACATTACCGGCAGCGACCTGACTTATTTTCCCATGATGAACACGGGCGGTGCCGTGGTGCTTGGCATGGTGTATAACTACCTGCCCTTTATGATCCTGCCCATCTACTCTGTGATCATCAAACTGGATCACTCCCTGCTGGAGGCCGCCCGGGATCTGGGCGCAAACTCCGCCACAGTGTTTCGCAAGGTGATCCTGCCTTTGAGCCTGCCGGGCGTGCTGTCCGGCATCACCATGGTGTTCGTGCCCTCGGTGTCCACCTTTGCCATCTCCCAGATGCTGGGCGGCGGCACCGATCTGCTGCTGGGCGACCTCATCGAGCGGCAGTTCCTGGGCGGAGCCTACAACCCCCAGTTGGGTGCAGCCATCTCCCTTGTGATGATGATCATCGTGGTGGTCTGTATGATTGTGATGAATCGCTTCGGTGAGGGCGAGGAACAGGCGGTGATGATGTGAAAACGAGACCGACCAATCGCCTGGGCGACCGCATTCTGATGGGACTGGTATTCCTGTTCCTCTATGCCCCCATTTTCATTCTGATCATCTTCTCCTTCAACTCGGGTGTCTCCAGTTCCGTGTGGAAGGGCTTCTCCCTGCACTGGTATCATGAGTTGATCCATAACCGACTCATCATGACCAGCGTCTACACCACGCTGATGGTGTCCCTGTTGGCTACCGTCATCGCCACCATCGCCGGCACCTTTGCCGCCATCGGCTTTTACAGTATGCGCCGTAAGTCCCGCGATGCGCTGATGGCTGTGAACAACATCCCCATGATGAACGCCGATATCGTCACCGGCGTCAGCCTTTGCCTGCTGTTCGTAGTGTTCTTCAACGGCTGGGGCACCTTTGCCGGATGGATCAACTCCATCCAGAGCGTGGTGACGCTGCCCACCAAGCTGAGCCTTGGCTTCGGCACCATGCTCATCGCCCACGTCTGCTTCAATATCCCCTATGTGATCCTGGCGGTAGGCCCCAAGCTGCGCCAGATGGACCGCAACCTCATCGACGCGGCTCAGGATCTGGGCTGCACCTGGATGCAGGCCTTCTGGAAGGTTGTCATCCCGGAGATCAAGCCCGGCATCGTCTCCGGTGCGCTGACGGCGTTCACTATGTCTGTGGATGACTTTATCATCAGCTACTTTACCGCCGGATCCCGCACCTCCACCTTGGCCATGACCATCTACGGCATGACCAAAAAGCGTGTCAGCCCCCAGATCAACGCCGTGTCCACGCTTCTGTTCGTTACGGTTCTGATTCTTCTGGTCATCATCAACATCCGTGAGTCCAGTATGCAGAGGCGCATTGAAAAAGGGAAGAACCGCGCGGTGGTAGTCAAGGAACCCAGCCGCACGGTCCGTATCCTGCGCCGCGTGGCGGCTGGCGCGCTGGCACTTGCCCTGCTGGTGACGCTGATCGTCACCGGCCGCGCCGCCAATTCCCGCCCCGAGGTTAACGTCTGCTCCTGGGGCGAGTATATTGACGAAGATCTCATCACCCAGTTTGAGGAGGAAACGGGTATTGCCGTCCACTATCAGACTGTGGAGAGCAATGAGGCGCTTTATTCCCTCATCGAGATGGGCGGCGCCGACTTCGACGTCATTGTACCCTCGGACTATATGATCGCCCGGCTCATCGAAGAGGATATGCTGGCGGAGCTGGATTACGACAACATCCCCAACTTCCAGCTGATCGACGATCAGTACAAGAACCTCAACTACGATCCGGAGAACAAATATACCGTGCCGTATACCTGGGGTACCCTGGGCATCATTTACAACACCACCATGGTGGATGAGGAGATCACCAGCTGGGATGCCATGTTCGATCCCAAATACGCTGGACAGGTGCTGATGATCAACAACTCCCGGGACGCTTTGGCTGCTGCTCTGCTGGATCTGGGCTACAGCATCAATACCACCGATGAGAAGGAGCTGCGGGAAGCTTTCCAGCTTCTGAAGGACGCCAAGAATGCCGGCGTCTACCAGGGCTTTGTCATGGATCAGGTCTTCCAGAAGATGGAGGGCGGCAACGCCGCTATCGCCATGTACTATGCAGGCGACTATCTGACCATGCTGGACAACAACGAGGATCTGGCCTTTGTGGTGCCGGACGAGGGGTCCAACTGGTTTGTTGACGCCATGTGCGTGCTGAAAACCGCCCAGCATAAGGCGGAGGCCGAGGCGTGGATCAACTTTATTGCCTCTACGGAAGCCAATCTGGCCAATATGGACTATATCTGGTATGCTTCCCCCAACTACGAGGCTCTGGAGCAGTATCCCGATTATTACTTCGAGCTCTATGAGGAGGAGCTTGACGAGGAGCTCTACGAAATCATGGCGCCCGGCGAGGATATTCTCGACCGCTGTGAGATCTACGAGAATCTCCCGCTGGAGACGCTGCAGCTCTATAATGATCTGTGGAACCAGCTTGGCATTTAGTGCTTTTCAGAAAAAGCTCCCTGTTCGATTGAACAGGGAGCTTTTCTCATCGCACGGATTGCCGGACTCTTGCCGGAATATGAATTATTT
>CAMVMU010000027.1 GCA_947168655.1 uncultured Oscillospiraceae bacterium | reverse complement strand
ACTGCAAGCTGCGGGGCGAGTTCGACGGCCGCACCGCCATCGGCGCCAATCAGGAGAACACCTGCGACGTGCTGATCGACGCCATGGCGGAGAGGGGCATGGAGCTGGTATGCCGCCACCGTCCGGAGCACCACGTTCCGGCGGATGCCCCCATTGTCACCGAGCTGCTGAAGTGCTACGAGCAGTACACGGGGCAGAAAGGAAAGCCCTTGGCCATCGGCGGCGGCACCTACGTGCACAATCTGAAAAACGGCGTGGCCTTCGGCTGCACCATGCCGGGGGTGGACAACCGACTTCACGGCGCCGACGAGTTCGCCATTGTGGACGACCTGATCCTCAGCGCCCAGATGTTTGCCCAGGCCATCGCGGACCTGTGCGGATAAGGAGGACAACATGAAGGAGCTTCCCATCGACGCTTTTGCCCAGTTTGACAAGAAATGGGCGCTGGTCTGCGCCGGCACCATGGAGCGCCACAACGCCATGACCATCAGCTGGGGCGGCCTGGGCACCCTGTGGAGCCGCCCGGTGGCCACGGTGTACGTCAAGCCCGTGCGCTACACGTATCAGTTCCTGGAGGAGAACGAGTATTTCACCGTCAGCTTCTACCCGGAGAGCTGCCGCAAGGCGCTGGCTGTCATGGGCAGCGTGTCCGGGCGGGACTGCGACAAGGACGCCGCCGCCGGCTTGACGCCGATTCCCGCCGGGCAGAGCACCACCTACGCCCAGGCGGAGGTGACGCTGCTGTGCAAAAAGATCTACCGGCAGGATCTGGACCTCGAGCAGATTCCCGCCGACGCCGCAAAGACCTATTATCAGACGGAGGCGCCTCACCGCATGTATATCGGCGAGGTCATCGATGTGATTCTGCCGGAGCAATAACCGACAAACCCGTTGTGCCGCAAGGTATGGCGGGTTTTTATTTTTCTCTTGCGTTTTGCGGGAGAATATTGTATAATACGCCCCGGCTTGAAAACTGAATAGCGAGTCAGAGTTTTCTTGCGAAAACCGGGCGCGTTTGCGCCGCACATTGACCTCGTGAGGTGAACGATGACTCAGTCGAAGTGCACGGATTGGCGAGCAGATTTTCTGGTTGGCGAAGCCGAAAAAACGCAGGAATACTTTGTGTATTTCAAGATTTTTCGGCAAAGTCAGGCGGGGAATATGCCGTCAAGGCGTGTGCGACGATTGAATCAGCGTTTACCCTGGGCAGTGATGAAAGGAGAAACCGATGAAAAAGAAGATTTTGGCAGTGATCCTTGTTCTGGGGATGCTCACGGCTCTGCTGGCCGGTTGCGGCGGCAAGAGCGAGACCCCGGAGAAACGGGCGGAAGCCAACGCCATCGCCATTGGCATCGCCCAGGACCTTGACGACAGTCTTGACCCCCATGTGGCTGTGGCGGCAGGAACCAAAGAAGTCATGTTCAACGTATTTGAAGGGCTTGTCAAGCCCACTTCCGATGGCAACCTCGTTCCTGCAGTCGCCTCCGATGTCAGCGTGGAGGACGGCGGTCTGACCTACGTGTTCACACTGCGTCAGGGCGTCAAGTTCCACAACGGCAAGACGGTGGAGATGCAGGACGTTTTGTTTTCTATCCGCCGGTGCGCCGGCATGCTGGATGACGGCAGCGAGCCTCTGATGCCCGCCCTGACCGTGATCTCCGACATTCAGGGCGAGGGCGACAAGCTCACCATCACCCTGTCCGAACCCAATCTGGAGTTCCTGGCCTACATGACCCTGGCCATTCTGCCGGCGGACTATGACCAGCAGGCCACCGCCCCTGTGGGCACCGGCCCGTTCAAGTTCGTCTCCCGCACGGCCCAGGACAGCGTGGTGCTGGAGCGGTTTGACGACTACTGGGGCACCCCTGCCAAGCTGCAGAAGGTCACCTTCAAGATCATTGAGGAGGATTCCGGCCTGGTGCGCGGTCTGCAGAGCGGCGCGCTGGATCTGGTGTCCCACATGACATCCACCCAGATCTCCCAGCTGGACAAGAACGCTTTCCACGTGGAGGAGGGCAGCATGAATCTGGTGCAGGCCCTGTACCTGAACAACTCCGCGCCTCCCTTTGACAATGTCCTCGTCCGCCAGGCCCTGTGCTACGCCATCGACAAACAGGGCATCATCGACATGGCCTTTGACGGCTACGGCATCCCTCTGGGCACCTCCATGTTCCCCTCCTTTGCCAAGTACTATGATGACAGCCTGACGGACTTTTACCCCCACGACGTGGCCAAGGCAAAGGAGCTGCTGCGCCAGGCGGGTTATCCCGACGGCTTTGAGATGACCATCACCGTGCCCTCCAACTACCAGCCCCACGTGGACACCGCCCAGGTGATCGTGGAGCAGCTCAAAGAGGTGGGCGTCACCGCCACCATCGTGCCTGTGGAGTGGAGCAGCTGGCTCAGCGATGTGTACGGCAAGAGCGAATTCCAGAGCACCATCACCGGCCTCACCAGCGACAACATGACCGCCCGCAAGCTGCTGGAGCGGTTCAACACCCAGGCCGGCAACAACTTCACCAAGTATGACAGCGCTGAGTACGACGCCCTGTTTGCCAAGGCAATCTCCGCCGCAGACGACGCCGAGCAGACCGCCATCTACCGCCAGATGGAGCGTCAGCTCACCGAGAACGCCGCCAACGTGTATATCCAGGACATGGCGGATCTGGTGGTCGTCCGCAACGGCGTACAGGGCCTGACCTTCTATCCCCTGTACGTGCTGGACGTCTCCACCCTGTATTGGGATAAGTAAACAGAGAACCACAAGGGCAGAGGGGCTTTGCCCCCTCTGCCCTTGGCTTGTCAGATGTCACCGTATAAGCATTGTTCCGAGAGGAGAACACTCCCGTGAAATACGCACTCAAACGAATATTCATGCTGGTGCTCACCATGGTCATCGTGTCGTTTCTGACATTCCTGGCCTTTGAGCTGATCTCCGGCGATCCGGCGGAGGCCATGCTGGGCACGGAAGCCACCCCGGAGCGGCTGGCCGCCCTGAGGGAAGAACTGGGTCTTAATCGCCCCTTCCTGGTCCGATACGCCAGCTGGCTGGCCGGCTTCGTCTCCGGCGATCTGGGCGTTTCCCTGCGTTATCGCCAGCCGGTATGGGATCTCATTGCCCCCAAGCTGGAGATCACCCTGTGTCTGTGCCTGGCGAGCTTCGTGCTCATTACCGCCGTATCCATCCCCCTGGCCATCTGGTCCTACCGGTGGACCGGCACCGTTTTTGAGGCGGTGCGCACGGCCTTCAACCAGCTTTGCATGGCGGTACCGCCGTTCTTTACCGGCATTCTGATGACCTACCTCTTCGGTATCGTGCTGCGGCTGTTCGTGCCCGGCGATTTTCCCGACCTCCATACCCGGTTTGGGGAAGCAATGGTGCATCTGTTTTTTGCGGCGGTCTGCCTGGGGATCCCCCGCACGGCCATGACTGTGCGCATGATGCGCAGCACCGTCATCAGCGAGATGCAGAAGGCATACGTCCGCACCGCCATCTCCCGGGGCAACGACCGCCACGCCGTGCTGACGCGCCACGTGCTGAAAAACTCCCTGACCTCCGCCATCACCTTCCTGGGCCAGACCATGGCGGAGCTCATCGGCGGCAGCGTGGTGGTGGAGCAGGTCTTCGGCATCCCCGGTCTGGGGCGGCTGCTGGTTTATTCCATCTCCACCCGTGACTATCCGGTGGTGCAGACCGTGGTGGTGATCCTGGCCTTTTGGGTGGTGCTGGCCGGCACGCTGGCCGATCTCATCAACCAGCAGGTCGATCCGCGGCTGCGGCTGGGAGGTGCGGCATGAAAAAGAAGACGATCAACGGCTATCTGCTGGTGGGCCTCATCATCACCGGCGTGCTGCTGCTGACGGCGCTGGTGGGCACGTTTTATACCCCCTTCGATCCCAACGCCATGAACGCGGCGGAGAAATTCCAGGCTCCGACACTCACCCACATTTTCGGCACCGACAACTTCGGCCGGGACATCTTCAGCCGCGTCATCAAAGGCAGCGGCACCACCATGGCCATCGCCCTGGCCACCGTGGCCATCGGCGCGGTCCTGGGTACGCTCATCGGCGCGGTCACCGGCTACTTCGGCGGCGTTGTGGACGAGGCCCTTATGCGGCTCAACGACGCCCTCACAGCCTTTCCCAGCATCCTGCTGGCGCTGCTGGTCATCAGCATCGTGGGGCCGGGAAACAAGTACAACGTGGTGCTGGCCCTGGGCATCGTGTTCATCCCCAGCTTTGCCCGTGTCACCCGCACGGCCTTTGCCGGCCTGCGGGACGTGAACTACATTACCAGCGCCCGGCTCATGGGCGCGAAAAACGGGCGCATCATGCTGCTGCACATGCTGCCCAATACGGCGCGGGTACTGCTGCCCGCCATCACCATCGGATTCAACAACGCTGTCCTGGCGGAGGCCAGCATGAGCTTTCTGGGCATCGGCGTCACCCCGCCGGATGCGTCCCTGGGCTATCTCCTCTCGGAGGCGCAGGACAAACTCTCTCGCGCGCCGTGGTACGCCCTGTGCACCGGCGGCGTCATCGCGCTGCTGGTGTTCGGCGCTGGACTCATCGGCGAGGGACTGCAGAAGATGGACAGGGAGGTGGCGTGATGCTGGAGATCAGAGATCTTCACGTAAAATTCCACAACCGGGACCGGGAAGCGGTGGCCGGCATCTCCCTCACCATCGGAGACGGTGAGATCGTGGGCCTGGTGGGGGAGAGCGGCAGCGGCAAGAGCGTTACCGCCATGAGCATTGCCGGTCTGCTGCCCCGCAAACAGTGCGATCTGTCCGGCGATATCCTGCTGGACGGGGAGGATCTGCTTCACGCGCCACGCAGCGCCCTGCGCCAGATCCACGGCCGGAAAATCGGCGTGGTGTTTCAGGAGCCCATGAGCGCCATGGATCCATTGATGAAGGTGGGCGAGCAGGTGGGCGAGGTACTGCGGATCCACACCGATCTGGACAAAAATCAGCGCCGTGCCAGGGTGCTGGAGGTGATGGAGGCCGTTGACCTGCACAACCCCGAGGAGGTCTACAACAAATACCCCCACGAGCTGTCCGGCGGCATGCTGCAGCGCGCCATGATCGCCGCCGCCATTGTCATTCAGCCCGCTCTTTTGCTGCTGGATGAGCCCACCACCGCACTGGACGTGACCATCCAGGCTCAGATCCTGGAGCTGCTGAAAAAACTGAACGCCGAGCAGGGGATCTCCATGCTCTTCATCTCCCACAATCTCAACGTGGTGCGCAAGCTGTGCCGCCGGGTGGCGGTGATGCAGCGGGGCGTGCTGGTGGAGGAGGGCAGCACGGATCGGGTGTTCTTCGATCCGCAGCACCCCTACACCAAGCGCCTCATCGATGCCATTCCCACCCGCCACGGAAAGGAGACCGTATGAGCCAGCAACCCGTATTGGAAGTGCGGCACGTCACCGGCGGCTATCACACGCCGTCTCTGTTCGGCCGCGGCAAAAACAACTATCACGAGGTGCTCCATGACGTGGATTTCACCGTCTATCACGGGGAGATCCTGGGGCTGGTGGGGGAGAGCGGCACCGGCAAATCCACCCTGGCCCGGATGATCCTGGGTCTGGTGAAGCCGGAGCAGGGGGAAATCATCCACCACACGCCCCGGCCGCAGATCATTTTCCAGGATCCTTACAGCGCCCTGAACCCCGCCTACACCGTGGAGTGGAGCCTGGAGGAGCCGCTGCGGATCTATGGCAAGTACGATGCCGCCGAGCGCAAGCGCCGCGTCCGGGATATGCTGGAGCGGGTGGAGCTGCCGGAGGAGTGCCTCAAGGCCAAACCAGACGAGCTGTCCGGCGGTCAGCGCCAGCGCGTCAGCATCGCTGCCGCCCTGATTCGCCGCCCCCGCTTTCTCATCGCGGACGAGCCCGTGTCCGCCCTGGACGTCACCATACAGGCCCAGATCCTGCGGCTCATGCGCAATCTCCGCCAGGAGCTGGATCTGAGCTATCTGTTTATCTCCCACGACCTGAATGTGGTTTATCAGCTCTGCGACCGGGTGCTGGTGATGAAGGCCGGGCGCATCGTGGAGCAGGGCACCATCGACCAGGTATTCAACCACCCGCAGGAGGAGTACACCAAAAAGCTCCTGGCCGCTGCGGAGTAATACCAGTCTCCTGTGCAAAGCAGACGCTGTCCGCTTTGTATAGCGCGTTAGCGCGTCGGAGACAGTACGAGAAAGGAGGCAGACGTGACCATTCGCTATATTGCCGATCTCCACTTTGATCACCATGACATCATCGCCTACGACAACCGCCCCTTTGACTCCGTCGAGGAGATGAACGAGGAAATGATCCGCCGCTGGAACCGCGTGGTGGGTCCGGATGACCTGACCTATATCCTGGGTGATTTCTGCACCGGGGACGAATCCCGCTGGCGGCAGCATCTGACACGGCTCAACGGCCGCAAGGTGCTGATCCGCGGCAACCATGACGATCCCGGGGCAGTGGAGGCAGTCCGGGATCTGCTGGAGGACGCGGCGGACTACCGGGAGATCGAGGACGGCGGCCGCCGTGTGGTGCTGTGCCACTACCCCATCCCCGCCTTTCGAGATCACTACATGGGCTGGTTCCACCTCTACGGCCACGTGCACACCGCCTTTGAATGGAACATCGCGGAAAACGCCAAACGGCTGGTGAAAAATCTGTATCTCCGCGACGATGTCTGCCGGATGGCCAACGTGGGCACCATGGTATCCTACATGGACTACACGCCCCGAACCCTGGACGAGCTGGCGTCCCAACTGTAAAGAAATGCCCCGTATCCCTTGACCTTTCAGGGATGCGGGGCTATAATATTTTTACAATGGTTTAATATGGTGTTTTTTCATCAGGGAGGTAATTATGGAAGCATATGAGAGACTGATCCGCTATATTGGATTCGACACCGTCAGCGATGAGGAGAGCGAAACCACGCCCTCCACCGCCAAGCAGTTTGACCTGGCCCGTGAGCTGGAGCGTGAGATGCGGGAGATGGGCCTGCAGGATGTGTATCTGGACGACCATGCCTACGTCTACGGCAAGCTGCCCGCCACACCCGGCTATGAGGGCAAGACCCCCATCGGTTTCATCGCCCACCTGGACACGGTGACCACAGGCAAGAACGGCCCCGCGGCCTATCAGATCGTGCCCGACTACGACGGCGGCGCGGTGGCGCTGGGCGACAGCGGAAACAGCCTGACGCCGGAGATGTTCCCCCATTTGAAGAATATGGTGGGCGAGACCCTCATCACCACTGACGGCACCATGGTGCTGGGCGCCGACGACAAGGCGGGCATCGCCGAGACGCTGACCATGTGCGAGCATCTGCTCCGGGGCGACCGCCCTCACGGCCCCATCAGCGTCTGCTTTACCCCCGACGAGGAGATCGGCCACGGCGCGGCACTGCTGGATCTGGAGCGGTTCGGCGCCAAGCTGGGATATACGGTAGATGGCTCCGCCGTCAACGAGGTGGAGAGTGAGACCTTCAACGCCGCCGCCGCCAAGTGGGAGATCACGGGCGTGTCCGTCCATCCCGGCAGCGCCAAGGACGTGATGATCAATGCCGCCCGCGTGGCCACGGAGATCGACCATATGGTGCCCGGCAACGAGCGTCCCCGTGATACCGAGGGCCGCCAGGGCTTCTATCATCTCACGGACATGAGCGGCGACGTGTCCCACGCCAAGCTGCAGTACATCATCCGCGACCACGACGCCGGGATGTTTGAAAAGCGCAAGCAGGTCATGCGTGATATTGAGAAGGCCATCAACGAGCGCTACGGTGCGGGGACAGCCAGGCTGACCCTCGTTGACCAGTACCGCAATATGGCCGAGATCATCGCGCAGCATCCGGAGACGGTGGAGGCGGCCTTTGACGCCATCCGCAGCATCGGCCTCCAGCCGGTGAGCAACCCCATCCGCGGCGGTACCGACGGCGCCCAGCTCTCCTTCCGGGGCCTGCCCTGCCCCAACCTGGGTACCGGCGGCGACAGCTTCCACGGCCCCTACGAGCACATCTCCGTCCAGCAGATGGACAAGGCGGTGCAGGTGCTGGAGGCTGTGGTGGACTGGTTCGCTGCCCGGTGAGGACTGTGAAACTGTTACTGATTGTTGCTTTTATTTCCAACTGTTTTGTACTATAATATGTATTTGTCCGGCCGGTCCGGACGATTCGAGAAAAGGATGGGATAACATGAAAAGAGCGATTTCCCTGTTGCTGACTCTGCTGCTGGTGCTGGCCCTGGTTGGCTGCGGCGGCGCCAAGACAAAGGACGTGGATGTAGCCGCCCTTGCCGCTGAGCTGGCTGAAAAGGTGAAATTTGAATCCAATGAGATGAGAAAACTGTCAGCCGATGATCTGACCAATTACATGGAGGTGCCTGAGGGCGCCAAGGTGGCCTTCTATATGGGTGAGGGCATGACCATGGAGGAGATCATCGCCGTTCAGTGCGCCAACGAGAAGGACGCCGCTGCGTTGAAGACCGCTATGGAGACGCTGCTGGCCAACCAGATCGACTCGGCGCGGCCCTATAAACCCGAGTCCGTGCCCCGCCTGGAAAACCCTGCTCTGATCCAGAAGGGCGCCTGCGTCGTTCTCTGTGTCACCGATGACGTGGACACGGCTGAACAGATCATCAAGGGGTATTTGGGATGAACAGCAGATACCATGGCCGCCGCCGGCAGCGCCAACGCGGCGTCAATCCCCTGTTGGTGGGGTTGTGCGTAGCGCTGGTGGCCGTCATCCTTCTGGTCGTCAACATCATTGCCGGCCATAACAGGAAGCCCCAGCCGGATCCCGGAGAACCTTCCGGCCCGGTGGAGCCTGTGGATCCCACAACGCCCGATGATCCCGCCAATCCCGACACCCCGGATAATCCCGATACCCCGGATAATCCGGACACCCCGGATAATCCGGACACCCCGGATGATCCCGTGGAGCCGGACGGTTATGAGCGCATCGAGATCAACGGTGACCAGCACCAGTATAATGCGGTGTACCGTATCGGCGACACCGGCTTTGAGATGTATACCTATGTCCCCGAAACGGCGCAGAAATATGCCAATGCGGTGAATACCGCGGCGGATAAGCTGCAGGGAACAGCCGGCGTCTACGCCATCACCGTGCCGCTGTCCTCCGGCATCACCATGCCGGACGATCTGCTGGGCACCAGCCTCTTCGGCGATCAGAAAGCAGCGGAGTCCAAAGTGGTCTCCATGCTGGATAGCAGCGTCAAGGCGGTGCCGCTGTATGACGCTCTGATGCGCCACCGTACCGAGTACGTCTATTATCGCACCGACCACCACTGGACGGGGTTGGGCGCTTACTACGCCTACCGCGCTTTCTGCCAGACAAAGGGGATCACCCCCCATGAGCTGACAGACTATAAGACCGAGGATTACACGGGATTCCTGGGTGAGTTCTATAGCAGTACCGAGAGCTCGGAACTGGGGGCCAACCCTGACACGGTGACGGCGTATTTTCCCATCGCCAATCCGCCCATGACGGTCACCAATCAAAAGGGCATTACGGAGACCTATCCAAGCGTCATCTGCAATGAATCCACGGCACCGGCAGCCTACAAGTACGGCGCCTATATCTACGGCGACAACCCGTATACCGTCATCACCAATCCTGATGTGAATGATGAATCCACCTGTGTGGTCATCAAGGAGTCCTTCGGCAACGCCTTTGTGCCCTTCCTGGTGGACCACTACCACACAGTCTACGTGCTGGACTACCGCTATTGGGGCGGCGATCTGCAGACCTTTGTCCGGGAGAACGGCGTAGAGGACGTGGTGTTTATCAACAATCTGTCCGCCATCCGCAACAGCTACCTCATGGGGAAGCTGCAGAGCATGGTCGGCTGAATACTTTTCCGGAAATGGGACAGAGCCCCCTCTGCCCCATTTCTGTATGAATTGCGAAAGGAATCCCCCTATATGGTTTTTTCCAGTACTGTATTCCTGCTGCTGTTCCTTCCATTGGTGGTGTTGGGGTACTATATCTGCCCGCGCAAAGGCCGCAACGTCGTGCTGCTGCTGGCCAGCCTGCTGTTTTATGGCTGGGGCGAGCCGAAATACATCCTGATTATGCTTTTCTCCACGGTGTTCGACTACTGCAACGGTCTGGGCATCAGCCATTTCCGCAGCCGTGGAAAAGAGCGTGGCGCAAAGGCCGTGCTGATCCTGTCGGTCCTGGGCAATCTGGGAATCCTCTTCTTTTTTAAGTACACGGATTTTGCCATCGACAACATCAACAGCCTGCTCAGCCAGGGCATCCCCGCCCTGGGACTGGCATTGCCCATCGGCATCTCGTTTTACACCTTCCAGACCATGTCCTATACCATCGACGTGTACCGGAACCAGGTGGAGCCGCAGCGGAACATATTGGACTTTGCCGCCTACGTGACGCTGTTTCCCCAGCTGATCGCCGGACCCATCGTCCAGTATAAGACGGTGGCTCACCAGCTTCATGAGCGCCGGGAGAACTGGCTGGAGGTCAGCCGCGGCATGCAGCGGTTCGTCATCGGCCTGGGCAAAAAGGTACTCATCGCCAATCAGATGGGCGCCGTGTGGGAGACTGTCTCCGCCATGCAGCACCCCGCCGCGCTGACCGCCTGGCTGGGTGCCATTGCCTTTACGTTCCAGATCTATTTCGACTTCTCCGGGTACTCCGACATGGCCATCGGCCTGGGACACCTGTTTGGCTTCACGTTTCTGGAGAACTTCCGCTATCCCTACGAGTCCCGCAGCGTCACCGAATTCTGGCGCCGCTGGCACATCAGTTTGGGTACCTGGTTCCGGGAGTACGTGTATATCCCCCTGGGCGGCAACCGCAAGGGGGTGGCCCGGCAGATCCTCAATCTGGCCATCGTCTGGTTTCTCACCGGCCTTTGGCACGGCGCCAGCTGGAACTTCGTGCTGTGGGGCGTCTATTACGCCGTGCTGCTGATTCTGGAGAAGACGTTCCTGCTGCGCTGGCTGGACAAAGCGCCGCGGTTCGTGGGCCACGTTTACACCTGCCTGTGCTTCGTCATGGGCTGGGTGCTGTTTGCCATTACCGATTTCAACCAGCTGGGCAGCTATGTGGCCAGCATGTTCACCGGCCGCTTTTCCGATGGCGCCACGTGGTATCTGCTGCGCTCCAACGGCGTGCTGCTGATGCTGGCGGTCGTGGGCTGCACCATGTTCCCCGTCAAGGCGTGGAACAAGCTCTCCGGCCGTGTATCCGACCGGGCGGCGGTGGCGCTGCGCACCGTGGGCGTCACGGTGATTCTGCTGCTGAGCATCGCCTTCCTGGTGGGCGACAGCTATAATCCGTTCCTGTATTTTCGGTTTTAAAGGAGGGGTGACACGATGAAAAGAGAATTGCCGCCCCTGATCGCCGTGGCCGTGATCCTGCTGGGACTGTCACTGGCAACTCTGCTGCTGCCGGACCGGGACTTTTCCCCCAACGAAAACCGCTATCTTCAGCAGGCGCCCCGTCTGACGGCGGACCGCGTCCTCTCTGGCAAATTTACGGAGGAGGCGGAGAAATACGAGAGCGATCAGATCGCCCTGCGGGACGTGTGGATGGGTGCGGCGTCTTTCATGCAGCGCCTGGCGGGAAAACAGGATATCGGCGGCGTCTATCTGGGCCGGAACGGGTACTACTTTGCCCGGCTGACGGAGGACGAGTTCCCTCAAAGCCAGTATGAAAAGAATCTCCGGACGGTGGACGCGTTTTTCGACGCCCACGATGATGTGGACTGTCGCATTCTGATGGCCCCGTCTCCGGCGGCTGTGCTGTCGGACCTGCTGCCGGCCAACGCACTCATATATGATGCTGCGCTGCGCCATGAGCAGTTGACTCAGGCAGTGGGTGGGGACAGGGTGATCGACGTGAAGGACGATCTGGCCGCTCTGGAGCAGCCCTACTACCGAACCGACCACCACTGGACCACCGAGGGCGCACGCGCCGCGTATGAGGTCTGGTGTGCCGCCACGGGTCACACCATTCGGGAAATGCCTCTGACAGCTGCAACGGACAGCTTCCGGGGCACACTTTACTCCAAGGTCCTGCTGCCGGACAGCGCCTATGACAGCATCTCCCTGGCGGAGGGCGTCCGCGTCCGATCCGTAGACTGCGACGGCACGGTGACGGACTCCCTCTATGACCGCAGCAAGCTGGCCGAGAAGGACAAGTATGCCGTGTTCTTCGGCGGCAACTGGTCCAGAGTGACCGTGAAAACAGGTGTGGAAAACGGCAAAACGCTGCTGATGGTAAAGGACTCCTTTGCCAACTCCTTCGTGCCGTTTCTGACAGAGGATTATGAGACCATTATCATGCTGGACCTGCGCTTCTTCGCGGAGTCGGTGGAGGAGCTGATGGCGGAGGAGAACGTCACCGACGTGCTGGTGCTCTACGAGCTGAGCAATTTCGCCTCTGACCGGAATCTCTTCAAGCTGGAGCCGCAGCGGTAAGGGCTTGCAACGCCCGGCCCGATATGCTATATTGAAAAAAACACACAAGGAGGGCCAGCCAATGGAGCGCATCAGCAAGGAGAACTACTATCTGGACATCGCCCAAACGGTGCTGGAGCGAGCCACCTGCCTGCGGCGGGTGTACGGCGCCATCATCGTGAAAAACGACGAGATCATCTCCACCGGCTATAACGGCGCGCCCCGGGGCCGCCGCAACTGCGTGGATATGGGCTACTGCACCCGGGAGGCCATGGCGGTGCCCCGCGGGGAGCGGTACGAGCTGTGCCGCAGCGTCCACGCCGAGGCCAACGCCATCATCTCCGCCGCCCGGCGTGACATGGTGGGCGCTACCCTCTATCTGGTGGGCCGCAACGCCCAGACCGGCGAACTGCTCAGTGACGCCACCAGCTGCTCCATGTGCCGCCGCACGGTGATCAACGCAGGCATTGCCCGTGTGGTGATCCGCCGCACTCCCACTGAGTACGAGGTGGTGGACGTGCAGGATTGGGTCAGGGAGGACGATCTGCCGGAGCTGCCCGGATAATGACAAAAAAGGCCGGACCCTTATGGGCCCGGCCTTTACTTCTATAAAATGATTGGTATCGGAATCCATTACCGCGCCTGGAACAAAGCCAGCAGGTCGGCGGTTGTGTCCTCATAAAAGGTGGCGGCGGTGATCAAGAAGATGTAAGAGCCGCTCTTGACAAGGACCATGGTCTCGTGGAGGGGGACCTCCTGCACCTCACCGGACAGCTTCAGGGCGACGTGCTCCTGTCCGGCAAACTCCACGGTGTCCTTTTCGATGCCGTCCACCTTGATACCGGCTGCGGCCAGCGTCTCGGGGAGCTGCTTGAGGTTGGTGTCGGCATAGGAGTCCTCTGTCACCAGGGCGCTGCCCATCAGGTTCAGCTTCTGGATGGTGATGTTGAGAGATGCGCCGTCATACCTCAGGGCGTAGAAATCATACACCACGCTGCCATTTTCCAGACGCTCCTTTATTTCCTCATTGTCAAAGGTGTCCGCCACCATGCCGCTCATTTCGGCGATCTGCTCCTCATCGGCGATTTCCCAGGTGTCGTTCAGCGGCAGAACAACGTTCAGGGAGTCGCTGGAATACGTATTGCCCTCCACGGTGCCGCGCTGCAGCTGGGTCTGTTCCTCCTGTTTGCCGCAGGCCGCCAGACTCAGGATCATGGCCATGACCAGCAGCAGCGGTGCGATCTTTTTCCACATGGTAGGATCTCCTCTCCTGTTTGTATTGATGGAATGCTCAGGGGTATAGAGGTCATCAATATATTTACTATATCAAAAAGACAACAAATCGTCAACCGGAGTGACAGACAAAAAAATCCCGCTGTCTGAGACAGCGGGATTTTGGCTGGTGCCAATTACTCGGTCACGAAAGGCAGCAGGGCGATCTGACGGGCGCGCTTGATGGCCTCGGTCAGCTGGCGCTGGTGCATGGCGCAGGTGCCGGTGGTGCGGCGGGGCAGGATCTTGGAGCGCTCGCTGATGAAGCGGCGCAGCTTGGCAGCATCCTTGTAATCGATGTGCTCGACCTTGTCCACGCAGAACTGGCAGACCTTTTTGCGCTTGCGGGTGTTGGCGCGGGGGGCTCTATTTTCGCGTTCCATAGCCATGGAAGTTTCCTCCTTCTACGAATTATTGTGTCAGAACGGCAGCTCGCCGTCCTCCTCGTCGATCTCGGCGAAATCGGAAGCGCCGCCAACAGGGGCGGAGTAACCGCCGGCGGGGCCGTTGTAAGCGGGAGCGGAGTAACCGCCGAAGCTGTCGCCCCGGTCGGCGCCGTCGCGCTTGCTGTCGCCGAAATAGACATTGTCCGCAACGACCTCGATGGCCGTGCGCTTGTTCCCATCCTTGTCGGTCCAGTCGCGGCTCTGCAGCCGGCCCTCCACGATGGCCATACGGCCCTTGGTGAAGAACTTGGACACAAACTCTGCGGTCTGGCGCCAGGCGACCACGTCGATCCAATCCGTGCTCTTTTCGCCGTTCTGGGACTTGAAATCCCGGTCACAGGCGATGCGGAAAGAGGTCACCGCGATGCCGCTCTGCGTCCTGCGCAGTTCGGGGTCACGGGCCAGACGGCCCATGATGACGATTCTGTTCAGCATGTGATTGCCTCCCTTACTCGCCCTTGCAGACGATCATGGAACGCATAATGCCCTCGGTAATGCCGAGAATACGATCCAGCTCCTTGGGGAACTCGGGACCGCTGGTGAAGGACATCAGAACATAGTGTCCCTCGGTCTTGTAGTCGATGGCGTAGGCCAGCTTGCGCGTGCCCCACTCGTCTACGACCACGTTGGTACCGTTCTGCTCAGCCAGAGCCTGGAACTTTGCCACGGTAGCGGCAATAGCCTCCTCACCCTGTGCAGGGTCGATGATGTAAACGACCTCATAGTTGGCAGAAATCTTAGCCATACTTTTGCACCTCCTTCTGGACAAATGGCCCTCGCTCACAGGCGAGAGCAAGGATTTACCCGCTGATACGCGAGCCTATTTATTATACCGGACTGGGAAGAAAAGTCAAGCTCTTTTTAACAAAATCAGGCGGTTTTCTGGAGAAAACCGCCTGACAGAGCGTCATTTCAAGTCCCGTTTCACGCCCTCGGCGATGCGGTGAACGTCGTCCAGGGTATCCATGCGGACAATCTGCTCCTTATAGTAGTTGGCGTAGGCCACGCCCTTTAAGTACCAGCACAGCTGTTTCCGGGCCTCCAGCACGGCGATGTGCTCGCCCTTGTCCTCCGCCGCCAGCTCCACCTGGCGCACGGCGGTGTCAAACCGCTCGGCCAGGGGAGGCAGAGGCGGGATGGGCCTGCCGTCCAACGCTGCTTGTGTCTGCTGAAAGATCCAGGGGTTTCCGAAACTGCCCCGCCCGATCATAGCCATGTCGGCTCCGGTGAAGGCCAGGATCCGCACGGCGTCCTCCCCGGAGAACACGTCGCCGTTGGCGATGACGGGGATCTTCACCGCCTCCTTCACCTCCCGGATGGTGGTCCAGTCGGCCTGGCCGGCGTACATCTGGGTGCGGGTGCGGCCGTGTACGGCGATGGCCGCCACGCCCACCTGTTCCAGCATTCTGGAGAGAGGAACAGCGTTGACGCTGCCCTTGTCCCAGCCACGTCGCATCTTCACCGTCACCGGAACGGGAGATGCTTTCACCACCGCCTCGGCAATCCGGGCGGCTTTTTCCGGATCCTTCATCAGGGCGCAGCCGTCACCGTTGGCCACCACCTTGCCCACGGGGCAGCCCATGTTGATATCGATGAAATCCGCGCCGGAAATCTCGGCGGCGATCCGGGCAGCTTCGGCCATGCACACCGGGTCGCTGCCGAAGATCTGTGCGCTGGCGGGATGCTCACCAGGTCCCAGCTTCAACAGGGCGCGGCTCTTCTGATCCTGATAGCAAAGAGCCTTGGCGCTGACCAGCTCGGTGGTGGTCATGCCGGCGCCGAGCTCCCGGCAGATCTGTCGGAAGGCCAGGTCGGTGACGCCTGCCATGGGGGCCAGAGATATGCGGGATAGGATTTCCACTTGTCCGATGCGCACGGCAGCCATCCCCTCTCAAAAAGATATCCCATTATATCACACCTCCGCGCACAAAAAAAGAGGAGGCGGACAGTTTTCTGTCCGCCTCAAGGAAGGGGGAGTGAGAGAATCAAAACTACAGCAGCTCCACCAGCAGCCAGACCAGTGCGATGGCGGCGGCTCCTGCCAGGGCTGCCATCAACGGTGTGAACTGCAGGCGCCTGCGTGGGGCGGTGTGGGTACGGGCATAGCTCTTGGCGATGCGCACCGCCTGCTCCACCAGCTGCTGGGAGCTGACGCCGTCGGCAGAGTCGTTTCGTATGATGAAAATGGCCTGCTCAAAAATGTTGGGATCCGGGGAGTCCACCACGACCACCCGCCGCGAAATACCTTTTACCAAGAGACTGTCCTCCTTTGCCATGTCTTACTGTCATTATGGTCTGATCGCCCCGGTATTATACCTGCTTTTTTCCATTTTCCCCGCGGCCGGGCAGCTGCAGGATCATGACGGCACAGTCATCGCTGAGACCCTTGCGGGTACGGGATTCCCGAAGGATCAGGGAAACAAGCTGGTCGGCCTCGCCGCCCTGCCAACCGGCCACCAGGTTCTGCAGCCACTCATCGTTGGTCTCGTCGGCAATGCCGTCTGAGATCATGATGAAGCAGCTGCCCGGCTGCAGGGAGATTCTGGTCACCTCCGGAGGATCCCGCTGCAGCCCCGCAGGCAGGTTTTGGCCCGTAATTCGAGTGACGGTGCCGGTGCGCTTGACATAGGAGGGTGCGGCTCCGTACTTGTATACCGTGGCCATCCCGTTTCCCCGCTCCAGGGCCAGCAGGTCAATGGTGGTGAAGCTGCTCACCTCCTCGCTCCGCAGGCGCAGCGCACCGTTCAGCGTCTGGAGTGCCGGGGCGGCGTCGATCCCCGCCTCCAGAAACTGCTGCAGCAGCCGCACGGTCATGGCCGCCTCCCGGTGGGCGCTTTCGCCGCTGCCCATGCCGTCGGAGAGCAGGAGATACAGGGTGGAGCCCACCTCAAAGGAGGCGATCTGGTCGCCGCACAGACGCTCCCCCTCCTTGGGGCGCAGAGCCGAACCGATGCGGTAGCCCATGGGCACCGTCACGTTGGATACGGCGTGAACGGCGGAGCTGGCCAGAGCATCTCCCAGCTGCTGGTACTGCTCCTGAGCCTCCCGGCGCGCCTCCAGCAGCCGCTGGCGGTACTGTCTGCGCATCAGGAAAGAGCGCAGCTCCACGTTGACCGCGCCCAGAAATTCGGAGAAATGTACGCAGCGGGAGGAAAAGTACAGAGGAAAATCCTTGGGCTGCGCCCAGCCCCGCTGCAGCAGCTTGGGACAGGCGTCGTTGAAGGCGTTGTAGGTGCTGGTGTAGTTTTGGTGCCAGCAGGTGGTGCACAGCACGCAGTTCCGGCACACCCGCTCGGCGGCCTGGTCAAAAAGGACGGAGGGGTTTTCCGGCGGATCGGCGGACGCGCCCCGGAAAAAGCTGTCGTACAGCTCCCGGAAAGCGGCGGCGGACCGGCGGAGAAACGGAGCCTCCGGGGATGGAGAGGCGTCCTGCGCTTCAGGCAGGACAGGGCGGATTTTGCTGCGCAGAGGCAGCAGAACGGTTACGGCAATTACGGATTCATATAAGGCGGCGGCAGGGACGTCGGCCCGAAAGACCACAGCGCAGACACCTGCTGCGAGACAAAACGCCGGCATGGCGGCCAGACGGGGCCAGCGGCGGCAAAGGGAGGCAACGGCGGCGCCGCTGCCATATGCGGCGGTGAGCAGAAGATACTGCCCTGTAGTGGAGAGATCCAGCAGCATGCCGACCACAGCCCCCGCAGAGAGCGCTTCGGTGGGCGAGGTGTCCAGAGCCATCCAAACCACCAGCCCCGCTGCCAGCACCCGGCCAAGGGAGACCGCGCCCAGCAGGGAGACGGGTTGGAGAGCAACCGCCGCTGCGGTCAGCACCAATAGAACAGAGGGCCTGTCCGGCTGTAGCCAGAGGTCGCGCCACACCCATGTGCCGCCTGCCAGCACGGCGGCGGCCATCAGGCAGAGCATCCACTGCTCGGCACTGTGGTGAAGCAGGTAAATGGACTGGACCAGCAGCATCATAACGGCAGCCACGGCGGGACGGAACAGGGGATGGCGGTAAAGCCGCGTATCGTAAAAGGCGGTGTTGGCCACATAGATCAGCACTGCCGCAGCAAAATGGCGCAGACCGGACTGAAAATCCAGAAAGACCAGGGAGCCGGCTCCGGCGCCTGCCAGGCACAAAAGCCCCGGCAGCCGTGCGCCGGCGGCAGCCACCAGTGCCAGGGAAAACGGAGCGTAGGTGCCGGAGAACCGTCCGGCAGTCAAAAGAAATGACAGTACTATCTGCACTGCGGGTACAGCCAGGGGCTTAAGCCGCATCAGCCCCTTGGGCGGGATTTGTTTCATGGGCAATTTCCTCCTTTTCCCCATTGTAGCGCCGTATCGTGGAGAAAGCCGTCGGGGAATAGGAGAAAAAACGGGGACGAGAAATAATCCCGTCCCCGCTATGATATAGTCTATTCAGTTTATGCAGAAATATGCCCGCGCCGAATCAATATCCAAAAGAATCTGCCGGCGCAGAGCGTCCAGTGACGGAAAGCGCTGTTCTTCGCGCAGACGGCGACAGAAGTCCAGCCGGATCCGCTGCCCGTACAGGTCGCCGTCGTAGTCCAGCAGATAGGTTTCCACAGACAGTGTGCCCCCGTCTGATACGGTGGGCCGGATGCCCACGTTGGTGACGCCGGGACAGCTTGTGCCGTCGGGCAGGGTTACCCGGGTGATGTACACGCCGTGATCCGGCACCAGCACCGAGGGCGGCAGGACAAAATTGATGGTGGGCACGCCGATGGTGCGGCCGATCCGCCGCCCGTGGGTGACGATCTGGCTCAGGCAGTGGGGGTGGCCCAGAAAGGCCGCCGCCCGCTCCACGTCCCCGGCCTCCACCAGAGTGCGGATATAGGTGGAGCTGACGGTGATGCCCTCGTACTCCACCTTGGGGATGATGTCGCAGCCCAGACCCAGCTCCGCACATCGTGAGCGCAGCAGCTCCGGGGTACCCTCGTTTTTATAGCCGAAATGGTAATCGTGTCCGGCCACCAGGTGGACGGCCCCGTACTGCTCCACCAGAGAGGTGATGAAGTCCTGCCAGTTCATGGTCATCATGGCCCGGTCAAAGGGCGCCATGATGACCTGCTCGATGCCGTATAGCCGGCGGATCAGCGCACGGCGATCCTCCGGGGAGTTGATGAGGGGCACGGGGTGCCCGGTGACCACCTCCTTGGGCGGACGGTCAAAGGTGAACACGGCAGGGGTGGCTCCCAATGCCGCGGCCCGTTCCACGGTACGCCGCAGCAGGGCGCCGTGGCCCCGGTGTACGCCGTCGAAAAAGCCCAGGGCGATGACGGTTGGTTGATGGTTCAAGGCGATTCACGCTCCGAAAAAGTTTTTGATGGAGGTCATGGAGCCGTTTTCCAGACGGCTCAGGCACAGAAAGGAGCCGTCCAGTCCATAGACCCGGTAGATGCCCGACCGCAGCTCCTCCCGGATGCGGAGGGGGTTGCCGCAGCGGCACAGAAAATCCACCCGCGGGTGGGTGATGTGGTAGGCGGGATAGTCCCGGAACAGGGAATCGGTGGGGCGCAGCAGCGCCTCCCCCTGCTCCTGCACCTCCTCCAGCGTGTGGCTCTCCGCCAGGGTAAATCCGGCGGCACGTGTCCGGCGCAGGGAAAACATACACCCGCCGCAGCCCAGGGCGGCGCCGATGTCGTGGCACAGGGTGCGTACGTAGGTGCCCTTGGAGCAGCGGATGCGCAGGATGAAATCGGCGGGGGAGACCTGTTCCAGGAGCTCCAAATCATAGATGGTCACCGGGCGGGCCTGCCGCTCGATCTCCTTGCCGCTTCGGGCCAGCTCATAGAGCTTTTTTCCCCCGATCTTTACAGCGCTGTACATGGGAGGCACTTGCCGGATCTCCCCGGTGAATCCGGGCAGAACACACTCCAGCTTTTTTGCGGAGAAGGCCGAGCCATGCGGCGCCTGGCGCAGCACCTGTCCCTCGGTATCCTGGGTATCGGTGACCAGCCCCAGTCGGAGACCGGCCACGTATTCCTTCTCGCCGCTCTCGGCAAAGCTGACAGCCCGGGTGGCCTGTCCCACAAATACCGGCAGTACGCCGGTGGCCATGGGATCCAGCGTGCCCGCGTGGCCCACTTTTTTCGTCTTCAGGATGCCCCGCAGCTTGGCGCACACGTCCATGGAGGTCCAGCCGGAGGGCTTGTCTATGATAATAATGCCGTCCGCCATTTATGCCTCCGTGACGTGGGCGACAGCCTGCAGAATGGCGTCTTTGGCCTCGGCCATGGTGCCATACACGTTGGCGCCCGCGGCGGCTCTGTGACCGCCGCCGCCCAGCATGGAACAGGCGGCGCAGGCGTCCACCCGCGGGCCGGAGCGCACGGAGATCTTCACCGTGCCCGGTTTCAGCTCCCGCAGGGTGATGCCGCAGTCGGTGCCCTCCACCAGAGCGGCCAGGGAGCTCAGCTCCTCGATATCCGCCTCGGTGGCATTGTACTCCTGACGCAGGGCAAGGGGGATCTGCATCACCACCACGCGGCCGTTGTCATAGAACTCCATATCTGCCGCCATGCGGCTCTCCATAGCCAGCCGCACCCGGCTCTTGGTGCGGAACAGCGCCTTGTTGACAGCGGAGACGTCCACCAGTTCCATCAGTTCCGCGGCAATGCGGTGGGTGCGGGCGGAGGTGTTGGAGTACTGGAAGCAGCCGCAGTCCGTGGAAATGGCAACGTACAGCGGCAGGGCAATGGCGGCGGTGACAGGTGTCAACTCCCGGATGATGGCGTATACGATCTCTCCCGCAGCAGCGGCGGAGGCGTCCAGGCAGATGCGCAGAGCATAGCCGCTGTTGCTGGGGTGGTGGTCGATACAGAGATCGACGCGGTCGGCATAGATCCGGGCGCACTCCGGCAGCAGATTGATGGCCGCAACGTCCACCGCAACCACGTGGGCGGGTGTAAAGCCCTCAGGCGCCCAGTAAGGGGTGGCGTACGGCTCGTATGTGGCGGTGATCTCCGGATTGTGCAGGAGATAAGCCTCACGGCCCAGATCCCGCAGAGCCTGACACAGGGCGGCGGCGGAACCGACGGTATCGCCGTCCGGCCGCACGTGGGTCAGGATCAGGACGTGATCCAGGGCTTTCAGGAATTCGGCGGTTTCGGAAATGTTCATAAGAAACCTCTTTCCGCAGTTTTATTTGTCTTCTGGGAGAATAATGTCCTCGTTGGCGGGGTTGGCGGGCTTGACGTTGTGCAGCATCTCCAGGATGTGGGCGCCGTGGGCAATGGAATCGTCGGCAAAGAACTGGAGCTCCGGCGTATAGCGGAGGCCCAGGCGGCTGCCCAGTTCCCGGCGCAGGTATCCGGCGGCGGATTTGAGGCCGCGCATCAGGTCTTTCTCGTCGGTGCGGTCCAGCGCGCTGATATAGACGCGGGCGTAGCGCAGATCGTTGGTGGTGTCCACATGGGTGACGGTCAGCATGGCGTCACTGACCCGGGGGTCCTTGACGGTGCGCAGCAGGGCGGAGAGCTCCTGCTGGATCTCGGCGTTGATGCGGCCGATACGGTTGGATGCCATAGTATTGCTCCTTTCTCGGGGGTGGGGTAAAAAGCAAGGGCGAGCGTACACGCCCGCCCTTGCAAGGGTTAAGCATCGCAGATTTCGCGCTCTGCGCGAAGATATGAAATCATTTTTCGCCGCGGCGTGTACGTGGCGAAAAACACCGCTCAGTCCGCAAGTGTGCGAGCGTAGCGAGTGCGCGCGGCGGACTGTAAACCTTCTCGCTCAAAAACCGCAGTTTTTGAGCGAAACTCATTGGGGAATTTCCTCCATGGTGAAGGCCTCGATGATGTCGCCCTCCTTGATGTCGTTGAACTTCTCAATGGAGAGGCCGCACTCGTAGCCTGCCACGACTTCCTTGACGGAGTCCTTGAACCGCTGCAGGGAGGCCAGGGTTCCCTCGTGGATGACGATGCCGTCGCGTACCAGACGGACCTGGCAGTCTTTGCGCTGGATCTTGCCGTCCTGCACGTAGCAGCCGGCCACAGTGCCCACGCCGGAGACCTTGTAGGTCTGGCGGACCTCCGCGTGGCCCAGCAGAGCCTCCCGGAACTTGGGGGCCAGCATGCCCTTCATGGCGGACTCAATCTCGTTGATGGCGTCGTAGATCACGCGGTACATCCGCATATCCACGTTGGCGCGGGCGGCGCTGTCACGGGCGGCGTTGTCCGGCCGGACGTTGAAGCCAACAATGATGGCCTGGGAAGTGGCGGCCAGCATCACGTCGGACTCGTTGATGGCGCCCACGCCGCCGTGGATCACCCGGACCCGGACCTCGTCGTTGCTGAGCTTCTCCAGAGAGGACTTCACGGCCTCCACACTGCCCTGCACGTCGGCCTTGACGATCAGGTTCAGATTCTTCATCTCGCCGGCCTGGATCTGGCTGAACAGATCCTCCAGAGACACCTTGGTGACGGGGGCGTTGGCCTTGGCCTTGGCCTCCTCCTTGCGCTGCTCCACCAGCTCGCGTGCCAGCTTCTCATCGGCAACGGCGTTGAAGGTGGCGCCGGCAGAGGGAGCCTCGCTGAGGCCGGTGATCTCCACAGGCACAGAGGGACCGGCGGAGGTGATGCGCTGCCCTTTATCGGAAATCATGGCGCGGACACGGCCCACGCTGGTGCCGGCGATAATGATGTCGCCCTGATTCAGGGTGCCGTTCTGCACCAGCAGCGTGGCCACGGGGCCGCGGCCCTTGTCCAGACGGGCCTCGATGACGGTACCCTGGGCGGCACGGTTGGGGTTGGCTTTCAGCTCGCCCACCTCAGCGGTCAGGGTCAGCATCTCCAGCAGGTTGTCGATGCCCATACCGGTCTTGGCGGAGATGGGACACACGATGGTGTCGCCGCCCCACTCCTCGCACACCAGGCCGTACTCGGTGAGCTGCTGCTTGATGCGCTCGGGGTTGGCATCGGGCTTATCCATCTTGTTGATGGCCACGATGATGGGGATCTCAGCGGCCTTGGCGTGGTTGATGGACTCAACGGTCTGGGGCATGATGCCGTCCTCGGCGGCCACCACCAGAATGGCAATATCGGTGACCATGGCGCCGCGGGCGCGCATGGAGGTGAAGGCCTCATGGCCAG